>NZ_JARPLU010000330.1:0-2311 GCF_032349615.1 Limnospira sp. PMC 1279.21
TCTAGCCTAGACTAGCACCATATCTTTTATTCCCTGTCAACCTGCGGAATGTAGGCCCTACGGCTACCTACGGCTATCGTGTTGGCTTTGAAACATACCCTCCCCCCATAACCGGAATAAGCACTATTGGGGAAGTGACCGATGTGATAGCGGTCAAGGGTGAGGTACGAACCGATAGGCTTGCCATTGACGGGTATCACAAGGGAACTACCCTATCACTTGTCGGGTTTAGGGGGTGATATGGGTATTTGACAGATTGATTAAGTTGTGCTTGTTGACTGAGTAATCATCCTATTGACAGAATTATTTTCCTGTGCTAGGACTAGATTGTGAGTAATATCTGAGTAATTAGGTAGGACTATCGGGTTAAGTGAATCACGGTTATTGCAGTTATGATAACGGTCAGTTAATAGTGGACACAACTGGACTCGAACCAGCGACCCCCACGATGTCAACGTGGTACTCTAACCAACTGAGCTATGCGTCCGAACAGTTTATTACATTAACATAACTCACCCGAAAATTGCAACCCCCCAAACGGATCTATTTTTCCCCTCGCGATCGCTGTATGCTTAATGAAGTTGTATCAGCCGCCCATCAGGCGACGGGACACACAGTTCCAAGGGAGGAGATGATGGTTAAGAAAAGTCTAGCCGATATGGTCAAACAGGAAGCAGAAAAGGCGGGTAGTCCCCCCCCAGAATCTGCTGATACTGATCATCAAATTAATACAAGCACATCCCCAAGGGACAATACCTCCTCTAGCCGTCCAACCCCCACCCAAGCCGAATTAGAGGCGCAGATGGAGTTAGAAGCTCAAGTAGCCTGGCTTGAATCCCACTTACAGCAGTCCCAGGAAACTGAGCAGACTTTAAAAAAAGAGATTTCTGCCCTTCAATTAACTGTTAAAAACGCTCAAGCCAGCCATAGGCAATTAGCCACTACAATCAATAAACTACAACAAGAATTAGAGGAAAAAAATAAATTAATAGCCCAACTTAAACAGGAGACTGAAGCGGCGGCGGCCTTAAAGGAAAAGCTAGAACAGGCAGAATTAATAGCACTACATCTGTCGGAAACGAATACTAAACTTTTACAACATATCGAACAGTTAAAACTAGAATCATCTACGTCTAAACTAGCACAGAAACCCACGAAGCGATCCCCACCTCATTTAGTGCCTCGTCCCGAACATTCCCTCAGTCAACCGATGAACAATGAAGATTTTTCTCAAAGTACCTGGCTGTTATAATTTATCCATTAGTGCGAGACGTTCAGGTAGGAAATAAGGCTGAGATGCCTGAAATAACTACCTGGTGAAAACTTCAGCCCCCTGACTGAATACAAGAAGCTCGCTTCTGACCATCCCTATAACTGTTTATATGTCCCGACGTTTGGTATAGAAATATACATAACGTGCGAAACGTTTAGGAGTCAAATAGGGCTGCAATGGCTGAAATAACCTCCTAGTGGGACTTCCACCCCTTGGTGGAATATAAGGGATTCGCACCCCTGACCATCCCATAACTATCTATGTGTCTCAACATCTGGCTTCGACAACCAGATAAGGCAGAGAGACTCAAGGTCAAGACTGAGCGAAAAAAAGAGGGGAGTTGTGTTATGGTCGAAAGAGAAGTCACCTTCCCCAACTCCAATTCCAAACCGTGCTTGCGAGTTTCCCAGCACACGGCTCCTGATGTAGATACCCTATTGTCAGTAGGAACAGGGCTACAACCCCCCGCTTTGTAACCTCAACTTTGGGAGCTAAATACAACACGTAGTCTTTAAACTCGCTTTCGTCATCAAACTCTTACTTGTCGCGGTCTCTATATCCACACCGTGACTAGTGGGCATATCCTAGCCATTACAGTTAGGCATTGGCTTTCAGTCACATCCTTTCCCCTTAAAGGGTTAGGGGTCGAGAGTGAAGTCACCTTCACCCTCTCCCATTCAGAACCGTGCTTGATAGTTTCCCATCACACGGCTCCTGGTGTGGATACCCTATTTGTCAAAGGAGCAGAATCAAGAGACCTGCTTTCTACTTCGATGTTCAGAGCTATATGCACCACGTAGTCTTTAAACTCGTCCTCGCCATTATACTCTTACTGACCGCAGTATCTATATCCCCACCGTGACCTGTGGGCATATCCCAACCATGACAATTGGGCTTTAGCTTCTGGTCACATCCTTCACCCTCTAAGCATGCGCTTACATTTTTCACTACTGCCTTGTGAATAGCATTACTCACTTGTTTATAGCCTACATTCCGCAGGTTGATAGGTAATTAACCGGATGCGTAGTAATAGCGCTC
>NZ_JARPLU010000331.1:0-2290 GCF_032349615.1 Limnospira sp. PMC 1279.21
CCCAGCGGGGGTTCTGATGGTCTCGATTGAGCCATTGGAGTCCCATCTGCGGAGTATTCTTTCATGGACTCCAAGGATTTGGGCCGCTTCCTTGGGTTTGACATATCTGGCAATAGGTTTATCCTCAACTCTTCTCGCTTCTTATACCATATTGCCCTAAAATATTAACCTAATTTGAGATTAAATCATCCTCTTGTCGGACTGTTTAGGCAACACCATTAGGGGTCGAGAATGGAGTCACCTCCATCCCCTCCCATTCAGAACCGTGCGTGAAAGTTTCCCTTCACACGGCTCCTAGTTTGATTGCTCCATTGTTAGGGATACGGCTTTGGCATTGTCTAATGCCGTTTTATTATCGTGACAGTGGCGGTGCAGTAATTGAATATTCTTGTATTCATCCTTTCCGCCGTGGCTTCGAGGTACAATATGGTCTACTTCAATTATGTCTGATGGGGTAAAGTATTGCCCACACCAGGCACACTTACCTTTTTGCCTTTTGAGTAGTTTGGCTACTTTTGTCGGTGTATCAGTTGTTTGTCCTTTTCTGGTTGCCCAGTAAGTCCAATTTCCGTCGTATGGTGTTGCGTCCGGGCGCACTAGGGTATGTCTGACCAATGGGGTCCAGTTATGCTTATGCAGATGTAACCCATCTTTGGTTTGAAACATCCAAGTTTCCTGTCTTTCTTTCCCATTACTGAGTTTAACCGTTCCCGGTTTAAAGTATTTACTCAGTTTCTTATGTTTTGCCTTTCCGCATCTTGAAACTGTCCATGCCCGCAACATTTGCCAAACTGTGTAATCCAACTTATTGAATGTCTCAACTGAGACTACCCCGGAATAGTAATTAGACCATCCTCGTATTATCGGGTTTAGTCTACTAATCAGGGCTGATTGGGGTGCTGTTTTATGTTGTTTTATTACACCCTTCATCACTTCAGTGTGGGCTTTAACTGCTTTCTTGCTGGGTTTAATGTGAGTTACAAAGGTTTTCCTTGTGTCCCTATTTATCTTCCCTGCTCTATGTTTTCCTGCTGGGTATTGCCTGATATTGAATCCGATAAAATCGAACCCTGATTCCTCTGTTTTGCCATTATACTCCATAGAATTGAGTGTGTGACAAATCCGAGTCTTTTCGGGCTTAATTTCTAGTCCAACGGGTTTTAACCATTCAGAGATTGCAGTTTGGCACTGTTCAATGATTCCTAGGTCTTTTGAGATTACCACGAAATCATCCGCGTACCTTATTAGGGTAGCCTGAACGGTTCCCCTTTTCTTGGGATACATTGTTTCGATTAATCTTGCCATTCCATCCAGTGCGATGTTGGCAAGTAGTGGGCTTATTACCCCTCCTTGTGGTGTCCCTGTTTCTGTATCCTCGAATACGTCGTTATCCAACACACCTGCTTTTAACCATTGTTTCAGGTCTCTTTTTAGGCAGCTTGGACCATGAATTTTGGACAGTAGGTAATCATGGTTTATTCGATCGAAACACTTCGCTATATCCGCGTCTAGCACGTAGTATTCACCTTTGTTGATACTCAGGTAAATCCTGGCTATTGCATCCTGAGCTGACCTCCCTGGTCTAAACCCATAGCTTGTGCCTTCAAATCTTGCTTCCCATTCGGGTTCGAGTGCCGACTTCACCAAGGCTTGCCTTGCTCTATCTTGGATAGTGGGTATTCCCAGGGGGCGTTTTTCATCCCTTCCAGGTTTTGGAATCCACACCCGTCGCAGTGGTTTGGGTTTGAGTTTCCCTTTGATTTCCTTCACCATCTCTAGCCTTTACTTAGGGGATATTACTATCTTTCCATCCACTCCAGCCGTCTTTTTACCTTGGTTTTCTTGGGGGGCGGGTTTATTAAGCTGACTGTTGGGAAGCATGGCTGACCGTGGAACCCGCCCCTACAGCCGCACTGCTAAGAGCCGGGCATAATATGATTTCACCAGTAGACGTTGCAACCTTCTAACCTTTGCATTCTGTCCCGATTTAGCTGCTTGAAATATACTCTTTTGGAGCTTAAAAACTCTCCGTTGAACTTTCGTCCATGGGATTGCCTTCCATGCGTTGTTCGTAGTCTTGATTGGTTTTGATTTCTCAAACCCTTTCTTTAAGCTCGCTATCGCCATTTTTACACCTACTAGACTCTATTCCTTGCAATCAAACCGTGACCTGTTAGCATATCCCTTCCATTACAGTCGGGCGTTGGCTTTTGGTCACATCTCACATCCCCAATGGTTAGGGGTCGAGAGTGAAGTCACCTTCACCCTCTCCCATTCAGAACCGTGCTTC
>NZ_JARPLU010000332.1:0-2280 GCF_032349615.1 Limnospira sp. PMC 1279.21
GGGTAAAGCTATCATGGTGGCCTTTCTTCTTAAATTTAGGATAACTGCTTATTCCTTTGAAGAAGCGCTTAAAGGCATCCCCTAGATTAATGAAGGCATATTGATAAACTTTAGAAGACAATTCGGACATCCAAGGATATTGAGGTTTCACATAATTAGTAAAAACCTTTTTAATGGAGTTGATATTAGGCTTGAGTCCCTCTTCATAAGCTGACCTCCATAAGTGTAATCCCCAATTAAACACGAACCGAGCATACCCCGCGTGTTTGGCCATCAAGGTGCGATGACAGTCATTGAGTTTTAGTTTGGTTCGGAAAGCTTTGTAAGGCATGATTGGATTTTACCATGAAGAATCCGACTTGATGAGTATGTCGTCAGGGAAATTTGGCATGGTCTGGGGTTTGACCGTATACTCATTATTGATTGAGTTGCGAATCTTTGGGGGTATTGTACCTTATTGTCCTAAGATGTAAAGCAAATCTTGGATTAAATTCTGGCTCCCCATTGCGGATCGAGTTGTCCTTTTAATTGGAGATCTCGCCGAATCGGGTTGTTTTAGATGTGACAAAATTGATGATTTCTGATTTTTAACGATTCCTATGTCTTTCGCCGATGCTGCCATTCAAGTTTTAGAAGATGTTGGCTCTCCCCTGCACTATCGCAAAATTGCTGAAATCGCGATCGCACGGAATTTAATTCCAACGAACGGCAAAAGTCCCGAAGCCACCCTCAACGCCATCATCGCCGTCGAAATCAAACAGAAGGGCGATCACAGTCGCTTCGTGAAGATTAATCGCGGGGTTTTTGGGTTGAGAAAATGGGATGTAACCTCGATGGATTCCGAATCGAATTCGACGACATCAGACCCGCAAACCGAACGCCGGGTTAAAATTCCCCACTTTCCCACCTATTCGGAATTGAGATTGATTTTACCGATTTGGAATGGACGCGATCGCGCGCAAATCACGGGACTGCGATCGGCGATAATGAGTCTGTCGGGAACCCCCCAAAATCCGGTAGATTGGACCAATCCTGATCGCTGGATCTCCGAACGCCTGGAAGGGGAAAATCGAGAACTGGCGGAGGCGATTTGGACGGGAAGCGATCGCCGGGTGAACCCCCGTCACGTTTACGGACACTGGCTGCTGTCTCGAATCTATGAATTGCTGGAAGACGATTCAGGGGGGAAAGTTGTATTAACTGATGCGGGACGGGATTTTATCTGCCATTCCTTGGGAGACGTTGAAAAACAAATTGACGAACGGGAAGGCTTATTAAAATTACTAAGTGTGGTGGCTGAAAAAGGGGGAGGTCGTCGCGGAGATTTTGTACCCGATTGGTCGGACTATCTCAAGCGTTACTCCCAATTCGGCACAGACAGCACCATCAAAGATACGCTGTGGCGGCGGCTTTACAATTTAGCCGATCGCGAATTATTGATCAAAACGGGGACAACCTACAGCATTACCGACGCGGGTTTGAATTATTTGAAAGATTCGGGAGGCGATGAAGAACTCGACGGCGGGGGGAAAGTACAGGAAATTTTAACCCTGGTTAAAGAGCAGAAAGCCTCGGTCAGATCCAGCATTAAAGAAATCCTATCGACGATGGCTCCCACCGCTTTTGAGTATTTGATCAAGCAATTGTTGGAGGCAATGAATTATCAAAATGTGGAGGTGACATCACCGACGAATGATAAGGGAGTCGATGTGGTCGCGGATATCGAACTGGGGATCACTTCGGTGCGGGAAGTGGTGCAGGTGAAGCGACAACAGGGGAACATTCAAAGACCAATTTTGGATGCTTTGCGGGGGTGTTTGTATCGGTTTCAAGCGGTGCGGGGTACGATTATCACCACGGGCGATTTTTCCAAGGGGACGGTGGAGGTGGCGTTCGCCCCGGGTGCGCCGCCAATCACGTTAATCAACGGAGAAAAACTGCTGGATCTGTTAATCGAATATGGAATCGGGGTGAAAACGAAAGCGATCGAAGTATTAGAACTGGATGCCGATGCCTTCGCTCAGAATGATAGTTATACCTCCGATTTAGAATGAAATTCTAATTCCACTAGAATAGACGGCCCGTGTTCTCCTAGGAGTCCTTTCCGCCCGGCTGTATTTTCTACCAGAACTGTAATGGTAAGTTGTTGGATCATATTCCCACTGGCAGGATATGTATTTAATAGAGGCGATCGCTCTATGTTGAATAAAAAATCAAGCGTATACCCATGTAACCCCCACAAGAATATGGTAACTGATGGGGAGGGGAATTGTCAAGGGT
>NZ_JARPLU010000333.1:0-2224 GCF_032349615.1 Limnospira sp. PMC 1279.21
GTTTTGTGGCCATGCTCTTAGGCAAAAGCCTTGAATTTGTGCCAGTCGGTAATTTTGTGGTTATGACCAGGTGGGCGATTAGGTTTAGGGAGGAAGTCTCCGGTGTGTTCTTTTCTTTGGAGCCAGAGATTGATAGTGTTCCGGCTGAGATGGAAAAATTGACTGGCTTTGGTTTTGGACATACCGTATAGTTCAATTGCATTGATAACTTTTTGTCTAAGGTCGTAACTGTAGGGGGCTGGCATTTTTGGTCTTCTTAGTCATCTCGTCCTCTCCATTATACGTCCTAACTTTCCTGTCTTATGCTATAGTTGAGGCAAGACGTGTTCTTGAGTAAGAGCACGAACACTCTTCTCATTGGCTTCAAGGGTGGTCAGTTCAGTAGGGTTAGCTTCGCTGTAGAGAATGGCCGCAATCGCGTCAAGGTGTTGCTGGAGTTGAGCTGGTTTCTGAGAATCCATGAGTAGAGGGAGGGTGAGTGGTGCTTCGCTCATTATGTAGGGCTGTGGGTGAAGGTTGCACTAAGTACAATTACTCATTTCTTAACTGAGATGCACCCTTTGAATGGGAGGGGATGGAGGCGACTCCATTCTCGACCCCTACCAGACGTGCCACGGTGTAGATGTAAATCCGGCAATAAGTAGGAGTTTTACGGCGAGAGCGAGTTGAAAGACTACGTGGTGCATATAGCTCTGAACGAAGAAGGACCAAGCGGTGAAATCAACACTATACCAATAACAATTGGGCAACCACATCAGGAGCCGTATGAGGCGAAAGTCTCAAGTACGGTTGGGAAAGGGAGGGGATGGGGGCGACTCCATTCTCGACTCTACCCATACATTATACTGTACTTTGTGTTTTGGGTAAAGGCTGTATAGATAATTAAGGGGAAATTAACAGCGAATAATTGATAAAAATTGACCTATATGGGTTAATATGGGTTTTGGGCTCAGTTCCTCTCCGTGTGGCGGAAAAGAGGGGGTGTCAAGACTTGTTTCCTATAGAGCGCGTAAAGTACCTCAGCATCTGGCATTTGTGAATGTTGGTTAGCCAAAATGTATCGGTTGGTCTAGCACCAGGAGTCCAATGTTCTCAACTCATAACCGGTGGTTAGTTATGTCCGAATTTTTTGATTTTCTGAAACACAAACACGCCTATATTGCGATCGGGGAGTTTAAGCCTGGTAAATTTGAAGAAGCCCGAGAACTGTTTGAACAAGCAGTTTCAACCTACAGTACCGGGTTCAAAGGGTCTTATTTGCTACAGGAACCGGGAACTGATCGTGGTATTGCCATTATCTTCTGGGAAAATATCCAAGACATGGAAGCCAATCAAAGTGAAGCATATCAGGCTTTGCTAGATCAAATGACACCCCTATTCGCCAAAGCCCCGACTACTTCATTCTACGAAGTTCGCAGCGAAATTCGTGCCGCCGCCGAATCTCTAGTTTAATCAAAACTTGGGGCTGGTAACTCAAAAGCAGATAATGAACCTTGATTAATCATCACCCTGGTCGAGTTGAGTTAAACAGAAGCGTTTACCGTTGTCTTGGAATTGTAGAAGTCCAGATTGGTGTCAAGGGACTTAATGCGATCGCTTTTTTGTCCTAACTGGGAATTTGTACTTGTTTTGTCCATTTTCCCAGTAGGCTACCTTCCATTGGGTCAGTCTGATAACTTACTCCTTGCTTTCTCCCCTGGGACGGTTAATCCGGCTAGTGCGATCGCTTAATCCTGTTGGGTACTGCCTATATTGATTTAGGATTGTGTAAATCAGCTTCATTAATTCGTTGTCTCTGGAGTTAACCTCTGATATCAGTTTCTGATTTTGCTTCATTAACTGCCAGACTAAAAAAACGGTAATGCCATCAGTTCCCAGTTTGACTATCTCAGGTAATATAGCACCAGACAGGAAAGTTAGGACGTATAATGGAGAGGACGAGATGACTAAGAAGACCAAAAATGCCAGCCCCCTATAGTTACGACCTCAGACAAAAAGTTATTGATGCCATTGAACTAGACGGTATGCCCAAAACAGAAGCCAGTCAAGTTTTCCATGTCAGCAGGAACACCATTAATCTCTGGCTGCAAAGAAAAGCACAGACCGGAGACTTCCTCCCTAAACCTCATCACCGACCTGGCAATAACCACAAAATTACCGACTGGCAAAAATTCAAGGCTTTTGCCCAAGAGCATGGCCACAAAACAGCAGCTCAAATGGCTGA
>NZ_JARPLU010000334.1:0-2217 GCF_032349615.1 Limnospira sp. PMC 1279.21
TGCCATGGATTCTGTTCTCAAGGCTGCGTCCTAACCGTATTGACTAGTGCTATAATTTGAGGAAATTTGCACAGGATTTGCGAATACAGTCGCTATTTCCATCAGATTAACCGTCTTTGTTTGGAATAGCGCCATCAGGAACAGGCAGACAAAGTTTAATCTCGCCCCGTGCCAGGGCAAGTGAGGGCGCAAAGTGTCTCGTAATCGGTTAAGCTCGTTCATGAGAGGGAAGTTTGGTTTGTGGTAATTCCGATGTAACCCTCTCACCCCAACTTGGCGCTACCCCCCCACCCCTCGACTTTCACCTCAGCCCGGAGCGCCCCCTTCAGAATTTTCGGCTAGATTCCCTTTTCGCTAATACTTTCAGCTTTTTTGTCCTGTACTGAGTGGCAACATAATTGGACTCCGATTGTCAGACACACCCTGATACGCCCTGACGCAACACCATATGACGGAAATTGGACTTACTGGGCAACTAGGAAAGGACAAGCAATTGACACGCCAAATAGGGTAGCAAAACTACTCAAAAAGCAAAAAGGCAGATGTACCTGGTGCGGACAGTATTTTGCACCATCGGATTTAATTGAAGTAGACCACATTGTACCTCGAAGCTTAGGCGGAAAGGATGAATACAAAAATCTTCAACTACTACATCGCCACACCCACGATGATAAGACGGCATTAGATAATGTCAACGCTGTATCCCTAACAATGGAGCAATCAAATTAGGAGCCGTATGAGGTGAAAGTCTCAAGTACGGTTTTGTATGGGAGGGGGAGATGGCGACATCTCTCTCGACCCCTACTTGACTGAATTATCTATCAGGGGTGGCATTTATGACTAGATCGCAAGAAACTCCCAAGAGCATAAATCAATCACAAGAGGTTGAGTTAGAATCTGTTGAGTCTGAACCACAACTGGATGAGTTGGTTGATATTTTGATTGATGTGTTGCTTGGGAAGCCTAATGATGAATCTATCACTAACTCACCTCAAACTCCCAAAGTTGATAATTATCCATCTCAAAATAGCAATATTAAGCATGAACACAAATCCTCATATTCTCGGAAAAGTAATTCACAAAATCTGGGTGTGAAAAGGGAGGATCTACTTTCTGCTCAACCATAAGATTTTACCCAGGTAGAGACTAAGAAGGTAGAGACTACTAAGAAGATAGAGACTCAGGTAGAGACAGCATTCTCTGAGTTAATCCCAGAGGATGAGGAAGTGGTGACTAAGGCGGTTCGATTAATTTAAATTTCCCCAAATGAGTTTAGTAAGTATTTTGATGATCCAGTGTCTGTCCAGTCTGGAGAAACTGCTAAATCTCATGCAAATAATAATAATGGTTATGATTTGGAGGAGGAGAAAACCTCTGTTTCTGCGCCGCCATAAAACCAAACCAGCGATACAGAAGTAGATCTAAGTCAGGACTTGTCCGACCCTTTCGACCCATTACAGGATCTGCTGCTAGGTTCCAAATTCTCGGAGTTTGAAAAAGTCACTAAAAGTTATCTTGAGACTGAGTTACCGAGGCTACAGAGCCCAATTCAGTCAGCGGAACAGAAACTGCAAGCGGTTCAGGATAAATTTGATGATCCTGACCAGATTTTTAACCTATTACTCCCGGCTCTAACAGCTATCATTAATGATAAAATGGTTCTGTCTAAACAAGACGTTATAGACTCAATTGTGCCGATTATTGATGAAATTATTGCGGGGAAAAAGCGACAAGACAAGTCGGGGATGATTACAGCCTTTACACAAAACACAAAGTACGGTATAATGTATGGCTATTGTATAAGTTATCACAACCAACTACCATGAGCCGTTACTCTTTAGATTTTCGGAAAAAGATAGTAGAAGCCTATGAAAAAGGAGACACTTCTATCCGAAAAGTAGCGAAACGCTTTTTGGTGAGTCCAGACACGGTAAGGCGACTGGTCAAACAGTATCGATTAACGGGAGACTTATCTCCTCGTAAGTGTGGCACTAAAAAGAAAAGCATTTTATCTAAGCATGAGGAAGCCGTGATAGATATTGTAGAAGCCCACCCCGACCTGACCTTATGGCAATATAGTGATAAGCTCAGAGACAAGCTGGGCATAAATGTCAGTACGACCATGATAGATAGATTTTTAAAGCAGCACGATATAAGTCTCAAAAAAAAACATACAGGAGCGAAAAAGTAGTAACTGAAGAAGTACAGAAAGCGCGA
>NZ_JARPLU010000335.1:0-2194 GCF_032349615.1 Limnospira sp. PMC 1279.21
GCCATGGATTCCGTTCTCAAAGCTGCGTCCTAACCACCTTGACTAATGCTATACAACGAAACACCTACTCTTCCCCTTGCTCTTTTGAGCGCAGCGTGTCAACCTATTTCGCTACTTATAGTTTACGATGGTTCAAGTCGGAACATTCAGATTTCCTTAGTCATGGATGGTTGGCAGTGGTCGGATTGTTGGGAATAGGTTTCCCTCACGCCTTCCGTTCCCCGCTTCTATCCCAGGGTTGTGAATCCTGAAACTGGGGGTGGCTATCGCCGTCACTCTTTCCCGCAATCGCCCTAATTGGTTTTAATACTCCTTCTTGTAGTCGTTGGGTATTCGATTTGATTTGCGGAATTGACCTTGAGTTCCCAGCCTTGCTTTCGCTGTTGGGACATATAAACAGTTATGGGGATGGTCAGAGTCGAGCCTCTTATATTCAGCCAAGGGGCTGAAATACCCACCAGGGGGTTATTTCGGGTATTGCAACTTTATTTAATGCCTGAATGTCTCGCACCGCTGCTTACTATTTACGATGGTTCAAGTCGGAACATTCAGATTTCCTTAGTCATGGATGGTTGGCAGTGGTCGTTTTTGGTAGTAGGTTCTACTTCACGCCTTCCGTTCCCCGCTTCTATCCCAGGGTTGTGAATCCTGAAACTGGGGGTGGCTATCGCCGTTACTCTTTCCCACATTCGCCCAAGTGGTTTTAATACTCCTCCTTATGGTATAATTGAGCATTACGATTTCTTTGTGGGATTGACCTTGAGTTCCCTGCCCTACTTAGATTCCTCCAAGCGTCGGGACATATAAACAGTTATGGGAATGGTCAGGAGTGCACTCCTTATATTCAACCAAGGGGTTGAAGTACCCTCCAGACAGTTATTTCAGCATTGCAGCCTTATTTCATGCCTGAACGTCTCGCACAACTATCATAGTAAATCATGGGTTTCCAACCCCGTGCTTCCAGCACGGCTTTACATTGGAGACACTTCTCACTAAAATACACATAGTTCTAGTGAGAAGCTATGTACCTGACTCAAAAGAACCAGATACGAGGACTTCCAGTGCGAGAGTTGAAAGCCTTGGGGGAACTCTGCCGACTGAGTAAAAATCTCTACAATGTAGGAATTTACACTCAATGGCAGTATTACTTCCAAGATGGGAAACATCTTTGCTACGAGTCCAACTATCACTACTGTAAGGGAAACTCGAACTATAAACGGTTGAACACCGATATAGCCCAACAAACTCTTAAAGTAGTCGATCGCACTTTTCGGAGCTTCTACCGTTTGAGCCAGGCCCTCAAAGAGGAGACCTTTCCACAGAAAGTTAGACTCCCTCACTACCGGCCCAAAGACGCTTATTTCGTCCGGATTAGGCCGAGGGTTAAAATCAAGGACGGAAAATTTAGAGTTCCCGTGTCTCTCGACTTGGGCAACTGGCGGGGCGAAATTTGGATTCCTTTCCCGGAAAGAATCGCTCCCGACACTCTCAAGGAAGTTCGGATTCACCCTCGATATAACGCCCGTTTTTTTGACGTGGAGTTTATTTACGAGGTGGAAGCAACTCCCGTTCCCACCGAACCCGATACGGCTCTAGAGATCGATATCGGACTTGACAATCTGGCTACTTGCGTCGATACCAACGGGGCATCCTTTATCGTGGATGGCAAAAAACTGAAATCCCTTAACCGTTGGTACAACAAAGAGAACGCCCGACTGCAATCGATTAAAGATTTGCAGAAAATCGAGGGAATAAAGGAGCGCCAGACTAGGGTAACGCGGAATCGCCATAGCAAGGTTAGGGATTATCTCAACAAAGCCGCCCGTTACATTGTTAATCACTGTATCGAGAACCGAATCGCGAAAATTGTGGTAGGTTTTAACGTCGGTATCAAGCCGGAGATTAATATCGCCAGCCCCAATAACCAGAACTTCCTTCAAATTCCCCACGCCAGTTTTAGAGCTAAACTGAAAGCATTGCGGGGGAGATACGGTATCTCCTACGTTGAACAGGAGGAATCGTATACTTCTAAAGCTAGTTTTCCTATTGGGGGATAAATTGCCGAAACACCGATAAACCGAGAGAGTATGATTTAATCTCAAATTAGGTTAATATTTTAGGGCAATATGGTATAATAAGCGAGAAGAGTTGAGGATAAACCTATTGCCAGATATGTCAAACCCAAGGAAGCCGA
>NZ_JARPLU010000336.1:0-2161 GCF_032349615.1 Limnospira sp. PMC 1279.21
TTCTTATACCATATTGCCCTAAAATATTAACCTAATTTGAGATTAAATCATGCTCTCTAGGATTTGATCAAACCTTGGGAGGCGATCGCCTTAACGCAATACTTGTCCCTCAACCCAATACTTGCCCATTGCTCAGGCGATCTAGTAAAATGATAATCGTTCTCACGATGGGGTTAATATGCTCAGTCAAATCAACCGTCCCACCTCTGAGGAAAACCATTCCCAAAGAGATGGAGAAAAGCTGCGGCGAATTCGCCACACCTGCGCTCACATCCTAGCAATGGCGGTACAAAAACTATTTCCCGAAACCAAAGTCGCCATTGGTCCCACCACCGACACGGGGTTTTACTATGACTTTGACCGGAAAGAACCGTTCACCCCGGAAGACTTGGGGCAAATAACTAAGGAGATGAAACGCATCATCAAAGGTAACTTGCCAGTAATTAGGGAAGAAGTCAACCGAGAACAAATTAGGGCAGAAATAGAGAAATTAAATGAACCATTAAAGTTAGAAATTCTGGATAGTATTCCCGAAACAGAAACCATTACTCGCTATTTTATCGGTAGCCCAGATATGGGGCGGACGAATCATCCCGAAGTCGAACCGTCTCTGATTTCACCGGTGGTTATTCCCACCCAGGAATTTTGGTGGGATTTATGTGCAGGACCTCACCTGAACTCTACGGGCGAAATTAATCCAGATGCTTTGGCGTTAGAAAGTGTAGCCGGAGCTTACTGGCGAGGAGATGAAACCCTACCGCAACTACAACGAATTTATGGGACGGCTTGGGAAACTCCAGAAGAACTAGAATATTATCAGCAGCAGAAAGAGGAAGCGAAAAAACGCGACCACCGCAAGTTAGGACAGGAGTTAGATTTATTTAGCATCCAAGAAGATGCCGGAGGCGGTTTAGTCTTTTGGCATCCTAAAGGCTCAAGAATGCGGCTATTAATTGAGGACTATTGGCGACAAGCTCATCTGCAAGATGGTTATGAGTTGTTGTACAGTCCCCACATTGCTAATTTGGAACTGTGGAAAACTTCCGGTCACTATGATTTTTACCGAGAAAATATGTTTGACCAGATAGAGATTGAGAACCAATCCTATCAATTAAAGCCGATGAATTGCCCCTTTCATGTATTAACTTATCAAAGTCATTTGCACTCTTATCGAGAGTTGCCAATTCGCTGGGCAGAGTTAGGCACTGTGTATCGGTATGAACGCTCTGGGGTATTACATGGATTGATGCGAGTGCGGGGGTTTACTCAAGATGATGCCCATATTTTTTGTTTGCCTGAACAGGTGGCAGATGAAATTTTGGGAGTGTTAAATTTGACGGAAAAGATTTTATCGGATTTTGGCTTTAGTAAATATGAGGTGAATCTTTCTACTCGTCCGAGTAAATCGGTGGGGAATGATGCGGTGTGGCAATTAGCAACGGATGCTTTGATTGCTGCTCTGAATACTAAAGGCTGGGATTATGTGACTGATGAGGGTGGCGGGGCTTTTTATGGACCTAAAATAGATATTAAAATTCAGGATGCGATCGGTCGATTGTGGCAATGTTCGACGATTCAAGTGGATTTTAATTTGCCGGAACGATTTAATATGGAATATGTGGCGGCGGATGGTTCTCGGCAACGTCCGATTATGATTCATCGCGCGATTTTTGGCTCTTTGGAGCGGTTTTTTGGGATTTTAATTGAGAATTATGCGGGAGATTTTCCCCTGTGGTTGGCTCCGGTTCAGGTGAGAGTATTGGCGGTGAGCGATCGCTTTCGA
This sequence comes from Limnospira sp. PMC 1279.21, assembly GCF_032349615.1. Classification (NCBI taxonomy): domain Bacteria; kingdom Bacillati; phylum Cyanobacteriota; class Cyanophyceae; order Oscillatoriales; family Sirenicapillariaceae; genus Limnospira; species Limnospira sp. PMC 1279.21. Next base: position 1,784 of record NZ_JARPLU010000336.1, read on the forward strand.
GATTATGCTCAATCAATTGCCCAAAGTTTAAGACAGCAGAATATCCGCGCGGAAGTCGATAATACTGGGGAACGTTTAGGCAAACAAATTCGCAACTCTGAACTCGAGAAAATTCCGGTGACAGTGGTGATTGGTCAGCGGGAGTTAGATAATCAGTCTTTGAGTGTGAGAACTCGCTCCTCAGGAGATCTGGGAACGATGACTCTGCCCCAGTTGACGGAGGAAATATTGAAGGCGATCGCTGAAAAATCCCCAAGTTATTAATCTAATAGTTTGAGAGCATGATTTAATCTCAAATTAGGTTAACATTTTACGGCAATACGGTACAATACCAAGTATGGGTGCGAGACGTTTAGGAGTGAAATAGGGATGCAATGC
>NZ_JARPLU010000337.1:0-2150 GCF_032349615.1 Limnospira sp. PMC 1279.21
TATCCTCCCCTCCTAGGGATAAGATAAATCAACCCGCCCTCTGAGGGTTCGCCTAGGAAATGTAATAGGTAGCAGAATCTACTTCTGTGGTTGAGGGTTCCGTGGGTGTTTCCGTGGGTGTTTCCGTGGGTGTTTCCGTGGGGGAGTCTGTGGGGGAGTCTTGGTAGACTAACCGCCAAACTAAATAACCACCTGCGATCGCCAAAATCAATAAAGCCAGAATCAATACAGCCTGTTTCAATCGCTGGAGACGAGTAGCCCTCTTGTCAACAGAAGTCACAGCTTCTTCTTCCATCAAGGCGCGTGATGCTGCTGTAAATTCCGACTCTAAGGGTGGCGACTCTTGAGTGGTCGCAGTGGGTTCGACCAGAACCAATTTTTGAGGAGAAACCCCAAAATAAGTTAGAACCACCGAAACATTATCCCGACCATTTTGAGTATTAGCCACCTCAATCAAATCCCGAACCGCTGATTCTAGGGATTTTTCGCCCCGTAAAACTAAAGGCGCATAGTCCGCCCAAGTTTTCTCAACCCATTGGTTGTCACTGAGTCCATCAGAACACAACAAAAGTAGACCATCAGACTCAATGATAAACCGTTGAACTGCCGGGCGCAAAAATTCTGCCTCTCGGGTTCCCAAGGCTTGAGTTAAAGCGCCGCCATCCCGGCGTTGTTTAGCATCCCAGTATACAGCACGACCCAGACGCACTTCCCGGATGGTAACATCATCATCAATGGTCAACTGTTGACAAGACTCCGGCGTTATCCAATAGGCGCGACTATCACCGACATTAACAATATAAAGTTCATGGGCATTGTTAAAATCGAAACCAGAGCCACGTCTAGCGTGTTGTGGGAGTTGTAGTGCCATAACTAGGGTAGTTCCCATGCGCTGCTTAGATGAGCGTTCCTGCTCATCATTTTGGGCGGCAATGACATTATTAACAACTCTGGTAATTTCCTGAAGTTGATGGGCGATCATCAGGGGGGAAAGTAGGGTTTCCTGTTGCTCAACTTCCATGATGAAACTGTGAATCAAGGGCTTAATCGATTGGACAGCCAACTGACTAGCAATTTCGCCACCTTCATGACCCGCCACCCCATCACAAACTAAACTCATGTAGGGGATGAGTCTGTCATTGGGGTAAATATCGGTTTGCTTGAGATCGGTAGCTGTGGGGTAGCAACAATCTTCATTATGCGATCGCATCATACCCACATCTGTTTGACCTGCTACTGCTATATGTAAGGGCAACTCAGATGCTTGTTCTAGTAAGATCTGGTTAAGTTGAGTGGCGATCGCTTCTATGGCATCTTCTGGGCTATGGCGTAGGACTTGCACAATATCCTGTAAAGGCTGGCGGACTCTCTGATGGGCAGTTTCAATCAAAACTGACCAAGACTCAGCCAGATCTCGTAGGGTTGGTTGTATCTTACCCTGCTGATGTAACTCCCGCAATCGTACCCGCCACCCAGTTACTCGCAGGTTATGCTTAATTAGTAAACTATAGGTAGTTCCCTGCTCACACAGAGGAATCCACAATTGTAGAATCTGCCATAGCCAGTAAACTTGACGGACTGCTGTGGCTTCCGGCCATGCTTCTACCAACGAGGGGTATAAATTGCCCCGATCATCAACCGGGATATTATCCAGAAGCACAATCTCAACCATATCCTCAGCAGCAGTGAAGTTGTAAACCCCATAGACGCTGGGAATATGGAGGTGGTAAGGATACAGATACAAATAGGATGCGATCGCATCAGATAAGCGATCGGGAAGCACCGGAGGGACTCCTGGCTTAGTATCCAACCAAATTTGGGGCGCCGTCACATAGTAGCGGTTTCCAACTATTTGTCCCGATTGCATGGACTGAGCCGCAGAACCCACCGCCCACAAATAGCGATAGGTTAACGGTGTCTCACAGGTAGCACAGATTTGCTCTCCCAAGACATTGCTAGGTTTGGGACAGACCGGGTTCGTGCAGTAGATCGGGGGTGGTGATGAACTGCTGATTTGCAATAGTTTATGTAAAGACACTCTGAAGATATGTTGCCGATAGGACTCAACCAGGAAAATCAAATATAAAATAATTGTAGCTGATACATTTACGCGACATTTATCCGGCTATTGCCTGACAATGCGACGATAG
>NZ_JARPLU010000338.1:0-2132 GCF_032349615.1 Limnospira sp. PMC 1279.21
TCTCCATTATACGTCCTAAGTGTTCTGTCTTGTGCTATACATCAGGAGCCGTGTGCTGGGAAACTCGCAAGCACGGTTTGGAATTGGAGTTGGGGAAGGTGACTTCTCTTTCGACCATAACACAGTCAGGCTAGGAGCCGTATGAGGTGAAAGTCTCACGTACGGTTTTGTATGGGAGGGGGAGATGGCGACATCTCTCTCGACCCCTACTCAGTTCGAGGAAGGTATGGAAGAGCAGAGAGAGGATATTAAGGGTTGCCAGTAAAGAGGAAAGATGCTGCTTACCATGGCCGAAATTGTGTTCCAGATTGTAGCCCTTGGTCTTGAGGGTGTTGTGGTTTTCATTTTCCACCTTCCACCGGGTTCGCCCTGCCAGCACGACTTCTGCGACATTTTCCTCACTGAGGGGATAATTCGTAGCAAAGGCATTGTGATAGCTCACCTGGCCATCGGCAGTGGTGACGGTGAGTTCGCACCAGTTGACCAACAGGGCATCATCACTGTCTCTGAGCGGCACGGCGTTGAGATAGCGGTAGGTATAGGTTTCCTCGACTTTCCCGGTCCAACCAAGGGTTGTGACTGTGGGTAGCTCAATGCCATCAAGGTGTTCATGGAGGGTGGTGTGGGACTCCTGACGACAGACGAGGATGAAGTTGAGTTGGTGCTTTAGAAATTGCTCACACAAGGGTTGGTGACAATACAGGTCATCCCCTAAGACCGTAACGTTCCATCTAATGATACGTTCCCCTTGCCGCGATAATCACCGTTTGGCTGCCGCCGTCTCACAGTCCTGCTTGTCATGACCATCTTGGGGCACGATAAATTCAGGAACCAAGGGAATCAGATGCTTTTGTCCTGGACAAACGATGACCGCAGTCACCACCCCATGGAAGTAATGGGTTGCCCCAGACTTATAGGTGCGTGTCGAGCACTGGGGGCAGTGGATTTTCTCCGAACTCAAATATTCAGTCCCATCCAACGCCACTAACAGACTGTTGACAATAGAACGGAATTTTACCAACTGCCCCTGGACTTCGAGCACCGGCAAGATATCCTCAAAGACCGGAAAGATGTGGTCTGGTGACACTGTCGCCCAAAAATCCCGGATGTGGTTGTCGCCGGGAATTTGATGAACCCCAAACAAGCTTTGAGCATTGCTCTTGCCTTTGTTGCCTTCCATCGTGCGTTGATAGGCAAGGAATGATGGGGTTTGAGTGAAGAACACACTAAACGCGCGATTGGCTGCGTCTTCCATCCCATAGTGGCTATTCTTACCAGTAGGCTTGTCCGGTAACGAGGACAAACGCTGGCGAAAAGAACTGACGATTGTGTCAAACAACTCATGTTTTTCCAACGGCTCTGACCCTATTGGCTCTTGGATGTCCTTACAGTACCCCATTTTCCGTCCTTGAGTCGCTTTTTTATCAAATGAGAATTGCTGATATCATCCAATGCCTATTGACATATAGGTGTCAGCTGATCTATAATGGAGAGGTTTGAGTACAACGGGATGTAGCGCAGCTTGGTAGCGCGCCTGCTTTGGGAGCAGGATGTCGCAGGTTCAAATCCTGTCATCCCGATTTAACTTAAACCCTTATCCTGACTACTATCGCGGGAATTGCTTTAACCCGATAGTCGTACCGTTACACTCAAAATACACGTGCGAGACGTTCAGGCATGAAATAAGGTTGCAATACCTGAAATAACCGCCTGGTGGGGATTTCAACCCCTCGGTTGAATATAAGGAGCGCACTCCTGACCATCCCCATAACTGTTTATATGTCCCGACGCTTGGAGAAATCTAAGCAAGGCAGGGAACTCAAGGTCATAAACAAACTGAGAAATCAGGGAGTAGAGAGTAAAGGCGATAGCCACCCCCAATTTTGGGAATCACAACCCCAGGATTGAAGCGGGGAACGGAAGGCGTGAAGTAGAACCTACTACCAGATGCGACCACTGCCAACCATCCATGATTAGGGAAACCGAATGTCCGGCTTGAACCATCGTAATGAGTGAGTAGCGAAATAGGTTGATACGCTGCGTTCAAAAGAACATGGGGAAAAGTAGGAGTTTGTTTGTACTATAGCATTAGTCAAGGTGGTTAGGACGCAGCTTTGAGAACGGAATCCATG
>NZ_JARPLU010000339.1:0-2043 GCF_032349615.1 Limnospira sp. PMC 1279.21
GTTCCACGGTCAGCCATGCTTCCCAACAGTCAGCTTAATAAACCCGCCCCCCAAGCGGGTCAAGGCAAGAAAACGGCTGGAGTTGATGGAATGAGAGCAATCTCTCCAAGACAAAGGTTTGAACTTGTGGAGAGCATTAAGGGAAACCTCAAAGCAAAACCACTGCGACGGGTGTGGATTCCAAAACCCGGCAGGGATGAAAAACGCCCTCTAGGAATACCCACAATCCAAGACAGAGCAAGGCAAGCCTTGGTTAAATCGGCTCTCGAACCTGAATGGGAATCGAGATTTGAAGGCACAAGCTATGGGTTCCGTCCCGGACGGTCAGCCCAAGATGCAATTGGTATAATTTACAGTGCCATAAATCAAGGACAATACTATGTTCTCGATGCAGATATAGCAAAATGCTCTTACCGTGAACCATGATTACCTACTGTCCAAAATTCATTGTCCAAGCAGCCTAAAGAGAGACCTAAAACAATGGCTCAAAGCGGGCGTGCTAGATAACGGCGTTTTCGATGATACAGAAACAGGGACACCCCAAGGAGGGGTAATAAGTCCAATACTCGCCAACATCGCACTGTTGGGAATGGTTAGGTTCATAGAGACAATGTATCCTAAGAAAGCAAACAGAGCGCAGGCTACTGTTATAAGATACGCCGATGATTTTGTAGTGATATCCCCATCACTCGAAATCATTGAACAGTGCAAAACTGCTATTTCCGAATGGTTAAAACCTGTGGGACTAGAAATAAAACCTGAAAAGACCCGAATCTGTCACACGCTCAAACCCATTGAGTACAATGGCAAAACAGAGGAGCCAGGATTTGATTTTCTAGGATTCACCATTAGGCAATATCCTGTTGGGAAATATAAATCTGGGAAAATAGGGGGAAGGACAAGCCGATTAATCGGTCACAAAACCTGCATTAAACCCAGCAATAAAGCAGTTAAAGCCCACACAGAAGAGATTAAAGGTGCAATAAAACAACTTAAAACCGCACCCCAGTCAGCCCTGATTAGCAGACTAAACCCGATTATTCGAGGATGGTCAAACTATTATTCAGCGGTAGTCTCAACAGAGACCTTCAATAAACTGGACAACAAAGTTGGGTTAATGTTACGGGCATGGACAGTATCAAGATGCGGAAAGGCAAGCCACGATAAGCTAGGAAACTATTTCAGAAATGGAACGGTTAAACTTAGCAATGGGAAAGAAAGACATGAATCTTGGTTGTTCCAGACTAAGGATGGACTCACATTATGGCAACATAATTGGACTCCGATTGTCAGACATACCCTAGTGCGCCCTGACGCAACACCATACGACGGAAACTGGACTTACTGGGCAACCAGACGAGGACAGGCAATTGAAACGCCTAATAGGGTAGCAAAACTACTCAAAAAGCAAAAAGGTAGGTGTACTTGGTGTGGACAGTATTTCGCGCCATCGGATTTAGTTGAAGTAGACCACATTGTACCTCGAAACCTCGGTAGAAAGGGTGAATACAAAAATCTTCAACTATTACATCGCCACACCCGCGATAATAAGACGGCACTAGACAACGCCAACGCATTAGGGGTCGAGAATGGAGTCGCCTCCATTCCCTCCCATTCAAAACCGTGCTTGAGACTTTCACCTCACACAGCTCCTAGTCTGACTGTTCCATTGTTATGGATACAGCTTTAGCCTTGTCTAGGGCTGTCTTGTCATCGCGGGTGTGGTGGTGCAGTAATTGAAGATTATTGTATACATCCTTTCCGCCTAGGCATCGAGGTACAATATGGTGAACCTCAATTACGTCTGATGGTGTAAAGTATTGTCCACACCATTTACACTTACCTTTCTGTTTCTTGAGTAGTTTTGCTATCCTTGTTGGTGTTCCAATTGCTTGTCCTTTTCTGGTTGCCCAGTATGTCCAGTTTCCGTCGTATGGTGTTGCGTTCGGTCTCACTAGGGTATGTCTGACTATTGGTGTCCGTGCGTTAAGTACAGGACAAAAGTTGTAGAGCCTGGTGAAACCGCCCTGAAAACAAAGGCAT
>NZ_JARPLU010000034.1:0-16719 GCF_032349615.1 Limnospira sp. PMC 1279.21
CTCAAGTTGGTCGCCGCCTAACGCTACAATAAAGAAACTCACTTTTTGGCTAAATATTGGTGCGTTACGGCGGATTGCTAAATTTTCGTAAAAATCTCAAGTTGGTCGCCGCCTAACGCACCCTACAATCAAGTAAAATTTCTCAGTAAGTCTTTGGTAGGGTGCGTTAGTTGGGGGTAAATTTCTGCCTCCAATTAACCATCTCTATTGCCAACGTAACGCACCTTTTTGGCTAAATATTGGTGCGTTACGGCAGATTGCTAAATTTTCGTAAAAATCTCAAGTTGGTCGCCGCCTAACGCACCCTACAATCAAGTAAAATTTCTCAGTAAGTCTTTGGTAGGGTGCGTTAGTTGGGGGTAAATTTCTGCCTCCAATTAACCATCTCTATTGCCAACGTAACGCACCTTTTTGGCTAAATATTGGTGCGTTACGGCAGATTGCTAAATTTTCGTAAAAATCTCAAGTTGGTCGCCGCCTAACGCACCCTACAATCAAGTAAAATTTCTCAGTAAGTCTTTGGTAGGGTGCGTTAGTTGGGGGTAAATTTCTGCCTCCAATTAACCATCTCTATTGCCAACGTAACGCACCTTTTTGGCTAAATATTGGTGCGTTACGGCGGATTGGTAAATTTTCGTAAAAATCTCAAGTTGGTCGCCGCCTAACGCTACAATAAAGAAACTGCCTCATTAACAGTAAGATTATTTTCAGAGGCAATATTTTGAATTAGATAGTATAATTCATCAGGCAAGTTTTCAATTTGAAGTGTAACCATTGCCATCACAGAATAAATTGATTGAGCGATATTACCAGTTTAACTTAATAACTGCCAGAAAATCAACCCAATCCACCTGATTTAGGGGAGTTCGTTGGGAGGAGAGGTATTCGCAGAACCCGACCCTACAATTATTAATTATTAATTATTAATTATCCAAGCGATCGCTTTCAATTACAAAATAGTTAAATAAGTGTCCATTGAGGTTTCGGGTAATAGCTTTAATTGCTGATTTGTCAAATCCAGTTCGATTCCTAATGCTTCCAAAGGCAAAACCCCCAAAAGCGGGTCGCGTCCTCCAGGTAATTCTAAGCATTCAAAAGTTCCTTCTCTACCCAATAGGGAAATACTAGCGTCTCGGAAAACTCTGGCTTTACTGAATCCGTTAGCCGTGGCTACATCAACTTCTTTTAGTAATTCTAAACCTAATTGGGCGATCGCATTGGAAGGAAGGCATAATGTCGTAGCTCCTGTATCCACCAGAACATTATTTAAAGTTAGCGATCGCACTTGTTCGACTGGAATCAAACCTTGTCTGGCATTGGCTTGGTCGATCCGGTTCGTTATGGTTAAAGTCGTGATAATTCGGCCCATGGTCTTTTCGGTGGGATTTGACATGATTGTACCTCCTGCTACTCTACCTCAATTATGACTAAAATTTGAGCAGAGGTGGGATTTCCAAAGCCATGGAGTCTCATGATCACCTTCAACTCAGAAACCGGGTTTTTGCCACTTTCATCACCAGTTTAGCACAAGAAAGCCAACCCAGCACAGACACAAACGGGGTTGCTCATGTAAAATTATTAATTAGTTAGCGGGATCAGAAACCGGGTTTCTGGAAATCGGCTTTTTGGGGGGAGTTATATTACCTACTATAAAATTATCAATTATTAATGATTAATTTTATCGACTTTTAGATTCCGGCTTGGGAAAACTGTAGTCAGTACGATCGCCAGTCGGGATTTTTCGCCAGCGCACTCATTCGCCGGGTCGCCGCCGGGTTGGGTCTCCTGTTGCATAATCATGGAAAAATGCGATCGATTATGGGTTGTCAGTTTCACCCGGGGGACTTGGAGCCTATTCAAACATCCTCCGGGCGGCCGGGTTTCACTTCCAAAAAGAGGGCGATCGCCTTTGGACTCTCTTATCGGACAATGGCCACAATCGCCGGGTCACTTTTCCCCGGAAGCCTTCGAGGATGACCCCGACCTAGCATTGATGACCTGGGGCGACCCCCCTCTGTCACCTTCTCCTAGAAACCTTTAGGGCGACCCTCCCAAAAAAAGCCCCCAGGGGTTGACAACCACCCAGAGTTAATGCTAATATATTGACATATTGTTTAATAATGGAATATTTGCTAAAATCCAAAAAACGGCAATATTTCGATTATATCAAATAATAGCACGGTGAAAGACAAAAAGCAAGCCCGCCCACTGACCAAAAAAATGGGGGTGGTAAGGAAGGATAGTTTTTGGGGACGGTATCAATTTTATCAGCTAAGTTGTTCTTGATGTCTCCATAGAGTGATACCCTAAGAAATGGCAATATTAAATTCTTCTAAAGCTTGCCGAAACATCGGATTAGCGAAATAAGGAAATAGGCGAAAGCATGGTCAGCACCGCAGAAAAAACAAAAATCGGCTACATTACCCAAGTAATTGGTCCAGTTGTAGATATTAAGTTCCCTGATGGCAAACTGCCGGAAATCTACAACGCTCTGAAAATCTCTGGCAAAAACGAAGCCGGCCAAGAGATTTCCGTGGTCTGTGAAGTTCAGCAACTTCTTGGGGATAACCAAGTGCGATCGGTTGCCATGAGTGGTACAGATGGCTTGGTTCGGGGTATGGAAGCCACAGACACAGGGAGAGCGATTCAGGTTCCGGTGGGTTCTGGAACTCTAGGTCGTATCTTTAACGTGGTGGGCGAACCCATTGATAACCTGGGTCCGGTTCCCAATGATGAAACTTCTTCTATCCACCGCCCCGCACCCGCTTTTGTAGATTTGGAGACTAGCCCATCGGTCTTTGAAACAGGCATTAAAGTGGTAGACCTGTTGGCTCCCTATCGTCGTGGAGGCAAAATCGGCCTATTTGGGGGGGCTGGTGTTGGTAAAACTGTAATTATTATGGAGTTGATCAACAACATCGCTAAGGCTCACGGGGGTGTTTCCGTGTTTGGTGGTGTGGGAGAACGTACCCGCGAAGGGAATGACCTCTACAACGAAATGATCGAGTCCGGCGTAATTAACAAAGAAGATCTGGGTCAGTCTAAGGTGGCTCTGGTTTATGGACAAATGAATGAACCCCCCGGAGCGCGGATGCGGGTGGCTCTGTCGGCTCTGACAATGGCTGAATACTTCCGTGATGTCAGTAAACAAGACGTTCTATTATTTATTGACAATATCTTCCGGTTTGTACAAGCGGGTTCGGAAGTGTCTGCTCTCCTGGGACGGATGCCTTCTGCTGTGGGATATCAGCCCACGTTGGGGACGGAAATGGGTGAGCTGCAAGAACGGATTACTTCTACGAAAGAAGGCTCGATTACCTCTATTCAAGCGGTATATGTTCCGGCTGATGACTTGACCGACCCGGCTCCGGCTACTACTTTCGCTCACTTGGACGCGACCACTGTATTGTCTCGTTCTTTGGCATCTAAGGGTATTTATCCGGCGGTTGACCCCCTCGATTCCAGTTCCACTATGTTACAGCCTAGTGTGGTCGGGGAAGAACACTACCAGACCGCTCGTGCTGTACAGTCTACTTTGCAGCGCTATAAAGAACTGCAAGATATTATCGCGATTCTGGGTCTTGATGAACTTTCTGAGGAAGACCGCCTGGTTGTGGCTCGGGCTCGGAAAATTGAACGGTTCCTATCTCAGCCTTTCTTTGTGGCTGAGGTGTTTACTGGTTCTCCGGGTCAATATGTGCCCCTGGAAAAAACTATTAAGGGCTTCCAGATGATTCTCAATGGAGAACTTGACGATATGCCAGAACAAGCCTTCTATATGGTCGGTGATATCGATATGGCGATCGCTAAATGGGAAAAAATGAAGGCTGAGAATAAATAACTCGGTCTGATTAACCTGCAAAGGTGTAGTTAGAGAATCAGAGTCAGAGGAGATAATCCGCCTGATTCTGATTCTTGAGTGCAAAAAAGGCGCTTCAATTGTGGATTTTACTATTAATAACTGAAAATGACATTAACTGTGCGTGTTATAGCCCCTGACCAAACGGTTTGGGATGATACGGCTCAAGAGGTGATTCTCCCAAGCACTACCGGTCAGCTTGGTATTCTTAGTGATCACGCTCCCCTACTAACGGCTTTAGATCCGGGAGTTATGAGAGTGAGAGCTAAAAATGAATGGGTGACTATTGCCCTCATGGAAGGGTTTGCCGAAGTTCAAAATAATGAAATAACTGTTCTGGTCAATGGTGCCGAGAAAGGTGCAAATATTGATGTGGGGACAGCCCGCGAAGCCTATAATCAAGCTCAAGCAGCCGTAGAAGCTGCTAACGCTGGTGGGAATGTGCAGGAGCAAATGAAAGCGAAGCAAGGGTTAAAGCGTGCCAGAGCCCGTCTACAGGCGGCGGGTGACAAGGCAATGGAATAACCAGTTTCTGGTGAAATCAACCACCAAGATCAAAGAGACAAGGCGTGCTTATAGACAGGGCGTGCCTTGTCTGTACATTTTTTATCAAAATGTTTAGTGATGGTTTTTCAGACTGCCAATTAGCGTGAACTAACCAACGACACACAACAGTATGATCGCTAATTTCCCATGGACGGGAAATACAACCTGGGAGTTAGGGTTTGCCACCACATCAAATGCGATCGCTACCTCTACAGTATTCAATAGATATCGCCAACAGCGAGGAAAGGTTAGTTGGCAAGGAGTCTAACCGTCCCTAGAGGTTCGGTAAATACCCCTTCATCAAAATGACTAACCACCCACAGTATAGAGATAAGAATCGATCCTGAAGATCTTATTCAAATAAGAACCCCCGGACTAAATTAAAGTTTCCAGGTTTGACCTGTGGTCAGATACTTGGGCAAATCAATAGCGCCTGAGTAAAGCCGATTTTGTAGTTATGATAGGAGCCAAGACACCAATATGGGAAAAGTAGTTGGAATTGACTTAGGAACCACAAACTCTTGTGTAGCGGTAATGGAAGGTGGTAAACCCACTGTAATAGCCAATGCAGAGGGTCTTCGCACCACCCCGTCAGTAGTTGCTTATGCTAAAAATGGCGATCAGCTAGTGGGACAAATCGCCAAGCGCCAAGCGGTCATGAACCCGGACAACACATTCTATTCAGTAAAACGGTTCATTGGTCGTAAGCAGGAAGAAGTTAGTAATGAGTCTACAGAAGTTTCTTACAAGGTTCTCAGAGACAGTAGCGGCAACGTTAAGCTAGACTGTCCCGCACGAGATAGACAATTTGCGCCAGAGGAAATTTCCGCCCAGGTACTACGCAAACTGGTGGAAGATGCTAGTACCTATCTAGGGGAAACGGTAACGGAAGCTGTAATCACTGTTCCGGCTTACTTTAATGACTCTCAACGCCAAGCGACTAAGGATGCTGGTAAAATTGCTGGTGTTGAAGTTAAGCGGATTATCAACGAGCCTACCGCTGCTTCCCTAGCCTATGGGATGGATAAAAAAAGCAATGAGACTATTTTAGTCTTTGACCTTGGGGGTGGTACTTTTGATGTTTCCATCCTAGAAGTGGGTGATGGGGTATTTGAAGTATTGGCTACCTCTGGTGATACTCACCTCGGTGGTGATGACTTTGACAAAAAAATAGTGGACTACCTCGCTGGGGAGTTCATGAAAGCAGAAGGTGTTGATCTGCGTAAGGATAAACAGGCGCTACAACGTCTAACAGAAGCGTCGGAAAAAGCGAAGCAGGAACTATCTAGCGTTACCCAAGCTGAAATTAACTTGCCGTTTATTACGGCGACTAGCGATGGTCCTAAACATTTGGATATGACCCTCACCCGCGCTAAGTTTGAGGAAATCTGCTCTGATTTAATTGACCGCTGTCGCATTCCTGTGGAAAATGCGATCCGGGATGCGAAACTGGATAAGTCTGCTATTAATGAAGTGGTAATGGTAGGAGGTTCTACCCGTATTCCAGCGGTTAAGGAGTTGGTTAAACGGGTTCTGGGTAAGGAACCTAACCAAACGGTGAACCCTGATGAAGTGGTGGCTGTGGGTGCTGCGATTCAAGCGGGTGTTCTGGCTGGTGAGGTTAAGGATATTCTGCTGCTAGATGTTACTCCTCTGTCTCTGGGTGTGGAAACCCTGGGCGGTGTGATGACTAAGATTATTCCCCGTAATACCACTATTCCTACTAAGAAGTCTGAGGTGTTCTCAACAGCAGTTGATGGTCAGACTAATGTGGAAATTCACGTTCTCCAGGGTGAACGGGAAATGTCCAATGATAACAAGAGTTTGGGAACTTTCCGCCTCGATGGGATTCCTCCGGCTCCCCGTGGTGTTCCTCAAATTGAGGTAACTTTTGATATTGATGCCAATGGTATCTTGAATGTTACTGCTAAGGATAAGGGTACTGGTAAGGAACAATCTATCAGCATTACTGGTGCTTCGACTTTACCGGATACGGAAGTTGAACGCATGGTTAAGGAAGCTGAAAAGAATGCAGCCACCGACCGTGAACGCCGTGAACGTATTGACCGTAAGAACCAGGCTGATACTTTGGCTTATCAGGCTGAAAAGCAAATTTCGGAACTGGGTGATAAGGTTCCCGCTGATGATAAGTCTAAGATTGAGGCTATGATTAAGGACCTGCGGGATGCGATCGCTCAGGAAAATGATGATCAGATTAAAACCTTGACTACAGATCTGCAACAGGCGCTATATACTCTCAGCAGTAATCTATATCAGCAAGCTGGTGGCGCTGCGCCGGGTGCTGAGGGGCCTGGACCGGGTGCTGGTCCTACTGATGGTGATGGAGGCGGTTCTGATGATGTAATTGATGCGGACTTCACCGAAGCTAAATAAGTTAGTAAAGGTTGAGTATTGCAGATAATTTGACTCGGATTCTATGATAGAGGGTATTATATTAATATCCCTCTATTTTTTTGGGAATTTGTCGAGGAGGTTCTTTGAAAAAAGCGATCGCACTACGAGAACTCAGACAATTTAGTGATTTTTTAGATCGAGCTATTCGCATTCCCGGAACTTCCCAAGGTATTGGTTTAGATCCTCTCATCGGATTAATTCCTGGTGGTGGTGATTTATGGGGAGCGGTATTAGCTGCATATATTGTGTTTAGGTCTTTGCAATTAGGTGTACCTAAGAAATTATTGCTGATTATGACATACAATATTGTCATAGATACGGTGTTAGGAAGTGTGCCAATATTTGGTGATTTATTTGATGTATTTTGGCAAGCCAATGTTAAAAATGTCGATATATTAGAGTCATATTTAAGTGATTGTGAAGGGGAAGATATAAACAATATTAAAAACTATTCAGCCGGGAATTTTTCGGGTAAAGGTTGCCTGATATTTACGGCGGTGTTATTCGTCACATCAATCATAGTTTTGGCATTAATAATTATTGTGTCTTTCAGCGGTTAAATAATGTGGAATTGCCTATATATATGGGCAGAGATTGGGGGTTAATCCTAATTAAATATCAAAAGGCGATCGCTTGAATCATACTTAACAAAAATTTAACATATAGTAACTGCCAGGATAATTAGGGAGTTGGCTGTTCCCTGTGGTAAGTAAAGACCAGGCACAGCTTACCCCTACTTTTCAGTGTTAAACTTCCTGTAGTATGTATTACCTGTTACCCGATTCAGGTATTATCCAATCAATCACCTGTTTCCCGGACTCCCGGGATTAATTTGAGATTATGGCAAAATCTAAAAAAACCGACAACTCCACATCTGTCAAAATTGACATGAAGGACCCTCAATACTTTTTTAACCGAGAACTGAGTTGGCTAGAATTTAACCGCCGGGTACTAGCGGAAGCATTAGATCCTCGCACGCCACTATTAGAGCGTCTAAAATTCATGGCAATATTTAGTTCCAATTTAGACGAATTTTTTATGGTGAGGGTAGCCGGGTTAAAACGCCAAATGGAAGCCCATGTTAATAAACGTACCCCTGACGGTCGCACTCCCAGACAGCAGCTTACAGAAATTCACGAGAAGTTGCTACCCATGGTATCTGAGCAACATAATGTTTTTGATAAAATTATCAAACCTGAACTAGGACAACATAATATTCACCTCCTGAACTACATTGACTTAAATCAGGAACAGCGGAACTATTTACACGAGTATTTCGAGTCACAAATTTTCCCAGTTCTCACTCCGTTAGCCATTGATAGAAGCCATCCTTTTCCCTACTTATCTAACCTCAGTCTTAATCTAGTGGTGGTGCTAAAAAATCCCGAAACTAACGAAGATCTATTGGCTCGAATTAAAGTCCCGAAACTATTACCTAGATTTATTGCTATTCCCGACCAATTCCAGAAACGGGAAGAGAGCGAAAGTTGTTTTTGGGCGGGAGTTCCAATTGAACAGCTAATTGCTCATAATTTGGAATCTCTATTTCCCGGAATGAATATCCTCGATTACTATCCCTTCCGAATTACCCGGGATGCGGATTTATCGGTTCAGGAGGATGAGGGAGATGATTTATTACTAGCGATTGAACAGGAGTTAAGAAAGCGACGTTTAGGCGGTTCGGTGGTGAGATTAGAAGTAAATACCGCCATGCCTGAGTATATCCGAGATATGTTAATGGAGGAACTAGAAATAGATCCAGAGGATATTTATAGCTTAGATGGACTGCTAGACCTGAAGGATTTGATGTCATTTATAGGCCTTCCTATACCGGAGTTAAAAGATCCTGATTGGACTCCGGCTCTACCCAAATGGTTAGCTGATAGTGATGAAACTACCTGTTCGAGTAATGGGGAACTGGAAAAGGATATTTTTGCAATTATTCGACAGGGTGATGTATTGGTGCATCATCCCTATCAATCTTTTTCAGCGACGGTACAGCAGTTTATTACCCAGGCGGCGGATGATCCGAATGTGTTGGCGATTAAGATGACTTTGTACCGAACTTCTGGGGATTCGCCAATTATTAATGCTCTCATTGCGGCGGCGGAGAATGGTAAACAGGTGGCGGCTTTAGTGGAGTTAAAGGCGCGATTTGATGAGGAAAATAATATTCATTGGGCGCGGAAGTTAGAACAGCGGGGAGTTCATGTGGTTTATGGGGTGGTGGGGTTAAAAACCCATACCAAAATTGTGATGGTTGTGCGCCATGAAGAAGGTCATATCCGCCGTTATGTTCATATTGGTACGGGGAACTATAACCCGAAAACGGCGAAACTTTATACAGATTTGGGGTTGTTTAGTTGTCGGGAAGAGTTGGGAGAGGATTTAACGGATTTGTTTAATTTCTTGACGGGGTATTCTCGCCAACAGTCCTATCGAAAATTGCTGGTTGCGCCTGTGAATATGCGCGATCGCTTTTTGGGTTTAATTCGCCGGGAAATTGACAACTGTAACGCCGGGAAGACGGGGCGAATTGTGGCGAAGATGAATTCTTTAGTAGACCCGGAAATAATTGCTACTCTTTATGAGGCTTCCATGGCGGGAGTAACGATTGATTTAATTGTGCGAGGGATTTGTTGTTTACGTCCGGGGGTGAAAGGAATTAGTGAAAATATCAATGTAATTAGTATTGTGGGGCGATTTCTGGAACACTCTCGGATTTTCTATTTCCACAATCATGGTGAGGAGGAGGTTTATATTGGTTCAGCAGATTGGATGCCGAGAAATTTAAACCGACGAGTAGAGGCGATCGCACCAGTAGAAGATCCGAAAATTGTCAAAGATTTACAGGAAATCCTAGGGATTATGCTATCAGATAATCGTCATGCTTGGGATTTACAGTCTGACGGGATTTATATTCAGCGTCAACCGGCTGATAAGGCTCCTGAACTAAGCGCCCAAACAATTTTTATGGAAACAGCGGAAACGGGGAAATAAAGTCCCATCAAAGTGCGAAAAACCCCACCGTTTATAGGTGGGGTAAATTTTCCTAACTGTTAGGAAATCAACCTCTAATTCCCCCTGTTATAAAGGGAGAATTAAGGAGACTGAATTAGTCTAGGTCAGGCATAGCGAGAACTGGCTCAGTCTCGCGATCAATTCCTTTTTCAAAGCCAGCCACAGCAGCGCGGGCGCGACCTGCGTGCCACAAGTGACCAACCAGGAAGAAGAAAGCGAGAATAAAGTGAGAAGCAGCCAGCCAAGCACGGGGGTTAACGTAGTTGAACCCTTGAGCTTCAGTAATGATACCGCCTACGGAGTTGATAGAACCGTTAGGAGCATGGGTCATGTACTCAGCAGCGCGACGTACTTGCCAAGGCTGAATGTCATTTTTGAGCTTGTTCAGGTCAAGGCCGTTAGGTCCACGCAGAGGCTCAAGCCAGGGGCCTTTGAAGTCCCAGAAACGCATAGTTTCACCACCGAAGATGATTTCACCAGTGGGGGAGCGCATCAGGTATTTACCCAGACCAGTGGGGCCTTGGGCGGAACCGATGTTAGCACCGAGTTTTTGGTCACGAACTAGGAACACAAAGGACTGAGCTTGGGATGCTTCAGCGTTAGTGGGGCCATAGAATTCGCTGGGATAAGCGGTGTTGTTAAACCAGACGAAAGCAGAGGCAATGAAAGCCATCAGAGACAAAGCACCGAGGCTGTAGGATAGATAGGCTTCTCCAGACCAGATGAAGGCACGACGAGCCCAACCAAAGGGCTTAGTCAAGATGTGCCAAACACCACCAGCGATGCAGATCAGACCGATCCAGATATGACCGCCGATGATATCTTCCATGTTGTCCACACCAATTATCCAACCTTCACCACCGAAGGGGGCTTTAAGTAGGTAGCCAAAGATAACCAACGGGTTTAGGGTAGGATTGTTGATGATGCGAACGTCACCACCACCAGGAGCCCAAGTATCGTAGACACCGCCAAAGAACATGGCTTTGAATACGAGTAGAAGCGCACCGCAGCCCAACAGAATCAGGTGATAACCGATGATGTTGGTCATTTGGTTTTTATCTTTCCAGTCGTATCCGAAGAAGGAGGAATATTCTTCCAGGACTTCAGGACCACGAACAGCGTGATAAATGCCACCTAAGCCGAGAACTGCAGAGGAGATCAAGTGTAGTACGCCGACGACAAAGTAGGGGAAAGTGTTAATCACTTCACCACCAGGCCCGACACCCCAACCTTGGGTAGCCAAGTGAGGCAACAGAATCAGACCTTGCTCATACATGGGCTTTTCGGGAACGAAGTGGGACACTTCAAACAGGGCCATTGCCCCAGCCCAGAATACAATGAGTCCAGCATGGGCTACATGAGCGCCCAGCAGTTTTCCAGAAAGATTGATTAAACGAGCGTTACCAGACCACCAGGCGAACCCTGTGGATTCTTGGTCGCGACCGCCTAAGTAAGAATTGCTAGAGAGCGTTACCACGCGGTAATACCTCCTCAGGGAATACAAAGTTTTGATGAGGTTGATCGGCTGGAGCCATCCAAGCGCGAATACCCTCGTTGAGCAGAATGTTCTTAGTATAGAAGGTTTCAAACTCCGGATCTTCTGCGGCGCGTAATTCTTGTGACACGAAGTCATAAGCACGCAGGTTTACAGCTAGACCCACTACACCGATGGAACACATCCACAGACCTGTTACGGGAACGAACAGCATGAAGAAGTGTAACCAACGTTTGTTTGAAAAAGCAATACCGAAAATTTGAGACCAAAAGCGGTTGGCTGTCACCATGGAATAGGTTTCTTCCGCTTGGGTCGGTTCAAAGGCTCGGAAGGTGTTAGATCCTTCTCCGTCTTCAAACAGGGTGTTTTCTACTGTAGCACCATGAATAGCACATAGTAGCGCACCGCCGAGGATTCCCGCAACTCCCATCATGTGGAAGGGGTTTAGAGTCCAGTTGTGGAATCCTTGGAAAAATAGGATAAACCGGAAGATACCTGCTACACCAAAGCTGGGAGCAAAGAACCACCCCGACTGACCCAAGGGGTACATTAAGAATACGCTCACGAACACGGCAATAGGGCCGGTGAAAGCGATCGCATTATAAGGACGAATGCCAACCAACCGGGCGATTTCCAACTGACGCAGGCAGAACCCAATCAGTGCGAAAGCTCCATGCAGGGCTACAAAAGCCCATAAACCCCCTAATTGGCACCAGCGGGTAAAGTCCCACTGAGCTTCGGGACCCCACAGGAACAGTAGGGAGTGCCCCAAACTGTTAGCGGGGGTGCTGACGGCAGCGGTCAGAAAGTTGCAACCTTCTAGGTAGGAACTGGCGAGTCCGTGGGTGTACCAAGAGGTAACAAAGGTGGTTCCTGTCAACCATCCCCCGATAGATAGATAGGCGCAGGGGAAAAGCAGGATACCCGACCATCCCACAAATACGAACCGATCGCGCTTCAGCCAGTCATCGAGGACATCAAACCATCCTCTAGTGACTTGAGGGCGCTCGACTGCTATAGTCATTTGAGAACGTTCCTCGGGATTTTCTAAAGATCATGCTTTGTTAAGCAAGTTAACATAAATATATATTACAGTTCACATTTTTGGCAAAGATTTCTGAGATTTTTATGAACACACAGACAGAAAAGGCCGCTATGGGCGATCGCATTCTTGAAAAGCAAATCTTAGGTTCGCGTCGCTTCAGTAACTACTTTTGGGCGACCACAATCACTATTGGCGGGGTAGGTTTTCTGCTGGCTGGGCTTTCCAGCTATTTGGGCCAGAACCTGTTACCCTTTGCTGACCCTTCCCAACTAATTTTTCTTCCCCAGGGGCTGGTCATGGGACTTTATGGCACTGCTGCCATATTATTAGCGACATACCTATGGCTAGTCGTTATCTGGGATCTTGGTGGCGGTTACAATAGATTTGACCAGGAAACTGGGGAAATCGAGATTTTTCGTTGGGGGTTTCCTGGCAAGAACCGCCGGGTTGAGTTCAACTGCAATCGTTCCCAAGTCCAATCTATTCGGGTAGATCTCAAAGAAGGACTTAGCCCCCGTCGCGCCTTGTATCTAAAATTAAAGGACAGGCGGGAAATTCCTTTAACCAGGGTGGGCCAGCCTATGGCTTTATCTGAGCTAGAAAATGATGGGGCCCAACTGGCTAAGTTTCTACAGGTTCCCTTGGAGGGACTTTAACATCAGGTACATGAAAAATAGACTACTAAACATGATTAGAGGGTGGCTGTGGCTTTTGTCTCTGGTGTTCCTAGTTCTGGTAACGGGCTGTGGTAGCCCATCAGTTGGGGACTCCATGGGGGTCCAAAATACCACGCCACCCGGCGGCAGTCAAAGGGCTGCTTCCATTTCTGCAACTAATAATTCAAGCATAATGAGCAATTTACCAAGACTCGAAGGAAAGGCAACTATTGTCATGACGGTTAACGGATCGCCGATTACCATTGAGGTAGACGGCATAGCAGCCCCAATTACGGCGGGAAATTTTGTAGATCTAGTTAATCGTGGGGTTTATGATGGGGTGTCTTTTCATCGTGTCGTGCGCGACCCACAACCTTTTGTGGTTCAGGGTGGCGACCCCCAAAGTAAGGATGAAACTGTTCCGACTTCTCGGTTAGGTACGGGGGGATTTATTGACCCGGAGACTTCCCAACAGCGCTATATCCCCTTGGAAATTAAACCGAGGAATGCGGATGAACCGATTTATGGCAAAACCTTTGATCAGGCTAAGATTAATGTGGCTCCCCTATTAAGCCATACCCGGGGGGCGGTAGCTATGGCTCGTTCCGCATTACCTGATTCTGCTTCCTCTCAGTTCTATTTTGCTCTGTCGGATTTGCCTTTCCTAGATGGCAATTATGCGGTTTTTGGCTATGTTGTCGATGGTATGGCGGTTGTAGACCAAATTGAACAGGGCGATCGCATTGAGTCGGCTAAGATTATTACGGGGTTAGAGAACCTCCAAAATTAGCAGATTGTTACGATTTGCAACAAGAAACTCAGTTTCTGGGTTGGTAAGTGGCTGTGGATGTTGTGGTTACCGGAATAGGTTTGCGTTCGGCTAGTGGTGATCTTAACCAGACTTGGGAAGCTATCATTAAGGGTCAGACGGCGATCGCCTTGTCTCAACCTTTCCCGGAACTTCCCCCGTCGCCTCTAGCAATGTGGGGAAGCCAACCCACCCACCTACAGCCACTAATTCAGCCGACGGTAGCTGAGACTTTAGCAGATGCCGGGTTAGAATTTCCCTTAACTGATTGTGGGGTAGTAGTGGGGTCTTCTCGTGGCTACCAAGCCGATTTAGAAGGACTGGCTAGGGACACTACAGACAGTTGTCTGGGATTATTCCCTGGTTTTCTGCATGGTCAACTAGCTGCTACGATCGCCGCTATAATTGGCTCTGAAGGTCCGGTATTGAGTCCTATGGCTGCTTGTGCGACCGGACTGTGGGCGATCGCTCAAGGATTTGAGTTAATTAAAACCCAACAATGTCAGCGCGTGATCGTTGGGGCACTCGAGGCTCCCATTACTCCCCTAAGTTTAATCGGATTTGCCAAAATGGGTGCTTTAGCCTCTCGGTCTGCTTACCCATTTTCTCGGCGGCGAGATGGTTTAGCCTTGGGAGAAGGCGCGGCGCTTTTGGTATTGGAGTCAGCAGAACTTGCCCATCGCCGCCATGGTAAGATTTATGGGAGTATTTTAGGCTTTGGTGTCACCGTGGATGCCTGCTATCATAATAAGCCCGATGGTGAGGGAAAAAGTGCGATCGCTGCTATTCAAAGAAGCCTTAATGACAGCCATCTTCATCCTACTGATATTGACTATATTCACGCCCACGGAACTGCTACCATTTTAAATGATAAACACGAAGCCTTTATTATTAATCAACTATTCCCCCATGGTGTAGCGGTGAGTTCCACCAAAGGCGCAACAGGTCACACTTTAGGCGCTTCTGGTGCTTTGGGGGTCGCCTTTTGTTTAAAGGCATTAGAACAGCAACTTTTACCGCCTTGTGTAGGGTTACAGGATTTAGAATTTCCCCTAGATGTAGTCACCACTCCCCGGTCAACGGTGGTCAATAATGTGCTGTGTTTAGGGTTTGGATTTGGGGGGCAAAATGTGGCGATCGCTTTAGGAAATCATCCTCCGAAAAAATAGACTTAATTATTGAAATTCACCACATGGATATCCAACCTAGATAGATAAAAAAGTAGAGACAAAGTATGCCTTGCCTCTACTGTTAGTAGGTACACTTATTAAATTAAGTCACAGGCTTTCCAGTCCAACTAGGTATTTACTTGATGAATTTGAGCCTTATTTAGTTTAGCAAACCAATGGCAAAATTTCCATCAATACTAGACAGCACCAGACACTAGACAAACCTGAAGATATTATCATCTTGCAAACTGATATCAGTCAACCCTTGCAAGACTCCCACCAGTTCCCTGGGAGTTTCCGAGTTAGGCGGATTAACTTGGTAAATCGCCGTAGCATTAGCAAATCCCTGGGGTAAATCACCAATCTCGTAATTAGCTGGAGTTCCTGGCAGAATAATTAAGTCTTGATTCATCTGAAAATCAGCTACCACACTGTAGCCATCCCCAGGAACCAGGATAAAGGTATCATTACCCTCTCCTCCCCGCAGAGTATCAATCCCTCGCATTCCTCCGTACAAGACATCATTACCCTTATCGCCCCAGAGTTCATTATTACCAGCACCACCGATTAAGGTATCATTGCCCTGACCTCCGAAGAGGGTATCATTACCACCCTGTCCAAATAGGATATCATCATCCTTATTTCCAAACAGCACATCATTACCATTGCCACCCACAAGCGTATCATTACCCTGACCTCCAAACAGGGTATTATTACCAGCAGTTCCCTGAAGGAAGTCATTACCCTGAAAACCTAGCAAAGTTTCATCCGAAGCACTACCTAGAATCAAATCAGGATCATCCGTACCAAATAACTGATTTGGGAACTCTAAGGAAGCCTGAGTAATAAAGCCCAAATTCGCATCAGCAATGCCAGGTATAGGAGGTCTGACCGAATTGATATCAATGGGAGGTATAGTAGGCTGTTCGACTTCCGGCTGTTCGACTTCCGGCTGTTCGACTTCCGGCGGTTGAACTGGAGGACGAGGTATGGGAGGAGCAACATCCAAATCCAGGTTAAGCACCGATACATCAGGCACATTGAGACCATCAAAGAGCGGATCGGAACTGACTGTAGGAGCTAAAATTATTTGATAGGGTTGATCTCCGTCAACACGGCCATCATCAGGAACCCCTGTCACAGTTACAGTTTGGGCTTGATTCCAATTAGCGGGAGTAAATACCAACTGATTAGGACTAACAACCCCTTCCTGTGGATTGGAACTACTAACCCCAATGGATACATTAGCAGTCGGTGGGCTATCCAGTACCACTGTAAATCTGTCGGTTTGTCCGTCTTCAGCAGTGACCAAGCCTGCTGTAGGTTCAACTGTCACTCCAGGAGTTGGGTTAACTGTAACCGTCACATTAGCCGTAGCTGTATCAGTTCCATCACTAACTGTGTAGACAAAACCAGCATTTCCGGTAAAATCAGCTTGCGGCGTAAAGATGACATTATCACCATCTA
This sequence comes from Limnospira sp. PMC 1279.21, assembly GCF_032349615.1. Classification (NCBI taxonomy): domain Bacteria; kingdom Bacillati; phylum Cyanobacteriota; class Cyanophyceae; order Oscillatoriales; family Sirenicapillariaceae; genus Limnospira; species Limnospira sp. PMC 1279.21. Next base: position 16,482 of record NZ_JARPLU010000034.1, read on the forward strand.
ATCTTACTGTAGCATTTTCGGGATTGCTAACACCTGTAACAGTAAGAACATCCTCATCTGGGTCAGTATCATTAGCCAGTAAATCAGCAACCGCAATGGTCAACGCCTGATTTAAGAAACCACGAAATTCATCATCTTGAGGTTCTGGGGGATTGTTAGGCGGCACCGTATTGACCTCTTGAACAAAGGGTGCAGGAGCCACCAACAAGTTCCCTGCTGCGTCGGTAGCAGCTTCTGG
>NZ_JARPLU010000034.1:16729-23930 GCF_032349615.1 Limnospira sp. PMC 1279.21
AGGTAAATACAACATCCCCCGTAGCAATATCCGCATCGCTAGTTATGTTGACCGTTAGTAATTCCGGGTCTGGGTCGTCGTCGGGTACAACTGGGGGATTATTGACCTGTACAGGGTCAACCGGAATCTCATTGTAATTTGGGTCATCACTGGTAGGATTTAGGGAGATTTGGAGTTGTCCTTCATCTCCTGCCTCTCTGGTGATGGTAACTGATTGCGGGATATCCCAGTTCTCAGCAGTAAAGTCTAATGAACCGGGATTAACAGTTACCAATGGTTCAGAAATGACAACCTCAAATTGTACTGGGGCTATAGGTTCACTGGTGAGAGATACCTCAAACTCAGCTGTTTCTCCCACTTGAGCGATAGTGAAGTCAGTAGGATTAATGGAAACTCCTGCTGTATCATCATCAATATTAGTGACCGACACAGTTTGGGCAGGTAACCCGCTAAAAGCTGGGTCTTGACTGATAGCAGGTCCGACAGTAATGGTAAACTCTTGGTCTCCATCATCAATATCGTCGTCTACCCCGGTGATGGTCACAGTTTGTGGGGTTTCCCAGTTTTCGGGATTAAATACCAATTCATTGACGGCAACAGTTCCCTCTGACTCGTCATTGCTGACTATGCTAAGAGTTACATTTGCTGTCGGTTCACTGTCAAGAACTACAGTAAACTCTGTTGTGCCACCTGCTTCAGTAGTTTCCAATCCTTGGAGGGGTTGAATAGTAAAACTACTTGGTGGAACCCCACGTTCTAGTCTCAGCGATCGCGAGTCAAACTGAAATCCTGGTGCTATGTCGGTTGCGGAGAAGTTAATCGAAGTGCCATCAAAATCATTAACAGTATTAAAGGTTAAGCTGTATAGGGTGGCAGGCTGTGTGCCATCACCTGTCCATTGACCACCAAAATCAACCCATGAACCCTGGAGAGCCTTATTTGTTTCCGGATCACCATCGCGATTATCAGCGTCGTCTATTAGCGATTCTGAAGCACTGGGATCAACAGATAAGCCAGGGAATTGACCAGTTTGTAAAACATCAGCAACCTCGATCAATTGCAACTGGTTATCATTAAACAGGGTAAAAAAGCCAATTCCACTGACTTGTTCATTAAATGCTGAACCTTGTCCAGTGGCATCCTGAGTGTCATATATAATGAAAATGGTGAACTCTTCACCAGGTAATACAGTCAGAGATTCAAGGGGTTCTCCAAGAACTCCTGGTTCAGACCTTTGGTCGCTTGCGTATACAAATTGAATACCCATTTTTGCCTTTTCTCCTAATTATCTCACCTACATCACAATCGGTAGAATTATAGCGGTTAAGGATGCTAAATTCATATCCTTACTCATGGATAAAATATGACATCATCCTCATCTATCTGTACTAAATTTGAGACTCCCGCAGTTAATTGCTCAAGCCATATAACGGGGGATTATTGCCTTTTTCGTGCCTCTGAACTAGACCCCAAGATTACTCTTGAAACCCCCGTAATACTCACTCCACAAGCATTTTCATCTGGGTTTCTTCTCCCAGCTATGTTATGCCCGAACCCTAGTATCTAGGCGGTACTTTTTCCTCAAAAGTTCCACTCCAGTGCGTCAGCCATATCGGAGTTATGGTGGCCTTACCTAAGCTATTCGGTCTGACGTACCTTACGATTTTCGAGTTTCGAGTCAATAACCCTATACTTGTGCTATTTAACTTTCGAGGTACTGAGTTGGTTGGTTTTTTACAGCCCACATTACTGGTAACAGCCATCGCGATTGTAGCACTAGAAAGACCACAATGGCAAGGTATAAAATTTCACGGGTTCGCCTGTCAAATCAGGAGTGGGAAAGGTGGACATCCTTTGAACACTCAAAGGACTGTACGCTACTAAGCGTTTCCCAAAAAAGGATTCGCTTCCGGATGGTTTAGTTACTGGTCAAAATTCATCTCGTCGTTGAGCCTATCGGCTTAACGGGAGTCCTCTTTTGACCTTTAATATGGACCAAGGGTAGATGGTTCACTATGTCACACCTGGCAGTCTACATGATCTGACTGAAAAATACTACATATAAACGTTTTTTTTTCCGGATCTGGATCATCCCAAAATTAAGTTTTAGTGAACACAGCCCAGAAAAATTGACACCCTACACAGATGTTGATAACCTAGATAGCCATCCTATGCCCAGAGCGCAGGTTCTGATAGTTGCTGTTCATACTCTCCCGTTGAATTTAAGGTGGTTATGAAAGGTTTTCAGACACATCCGATCTGATTGGATCAAGCCAGCCAGATTTAGTTCAAGAAACTATTTTTACTGAGCTTGACTGTATTCTGTTTTCGCTACTCCTTGGGTATCAATCAAGTTAATAGGGTGCATCAGATAGCTAGTAGCATTCCATGTTCAACTACTATTGTTGTTCTCATGCACCCATCATGGAGTTTTCGGAGCTTCGACTTTGCTAGAGGAAGTAGAAATATGGTTATGTGATATTTCTACTCCACTGATTGACCTGGGACAAATTATAGCCAGTAATAGCTGTTAGAACAGCGATGGCTCATCCGCCAATAAAACATCCTCCTCTTCTAAGTCAACGGGATCAAAATTAGAACTGCCTTCAGCTTCCTCAACCTCAAGAGCGATCGCATCATCGGTGGTTGGTATTACAGTCACGCCACTGAGATCTTCGGAACTACCAGCAATCAAGTTAGCTTCTTCACTGCCTTGCAAGTCATCGATGGAGGAGGGATTAACTAAAATGTCCTCCGCTTCCGCTTCCAGATTTTCTGAAGAAGTTTCTGACGAATCACTCTCACCAGTGAGGGGATCAACTTCCGCAGACTCATCAGACTCATCAAGCTCGTCAGACTCATCAGGCTCGTCAGATTCATCAAGCTCGTCAGACTCATCAGGCTCGTCAGATTCATCAAGCTCGTCAGACTCATCAGGCTCGTCAGACTCATCAGGCTCGTCAGACTCGTCAGACTCATCAGGCTCGTCAGACTCAGCAATATTGCTGGTCACTGCCTCAGATTCTGGAGATGCTTGAGACTCCTCTGGTGTTTCCGAATCATTTTCAGGCACCTGGTCAGATTCCTCCAATTCTTCAGATTCAGGTTCAACCGTCACCGAGTTAGGCCGTTCTTCCGGCTGAGTGGGATTTGAAGAACGTTGGGTGTTAGTGCTGGGTAAATGAATATCCAGGAAATCGCGAATCTCGGCAGCAGTTGTGCGAGTAGCGTTTTGACTTGTCTGGGCTAATGATTCTAAGCGCTGATCGAGTAGGTTAGGGTTAGTATCCCTTAAGCTCAGATAGTTAAAAATCATCACACCATCAGATAGCGCACTGAAACTGCCATCCCCATTAACATCGAGCATCGTATTTTGGGCTAGCTCGAGGTATCGAGTCAATTCGTCAGAGAAGACGCGATTGCCACCAGCGTCACTTGCCACATTTTCTAGTCGCTGATCGAGTAGAGTCGGATTAGTATTGCTTAAGCTGAGATAGTTGAAAATCATCAAACCATCAGTCAGTGCGGATGCACTACCATCTCCATTAATATCTAACTCCCGACGGCTGATGTTGAGTTCGTAGTGATTTTGGGTGTCTTCGTTCTCACCTGCCACCCGAATATAAAATGGCTGGTTGGTAGATGGGAAACTAATCGACATAAATGAGTCACCCCTGACCAGATCAAGATCGAGGCGTTCCCCGTCAGCATTGTAAAGTTCGAGATCTAGTTCTCCCAAACTCGGATCATATTCAATGGTAATCCCATTAGGATGACGCTGAGGAATGCGGCTGGGAGTCACCTTAAACCAATCGACATCACCAGCGTGAATTGACAAGCCAGGAATCTCAATGATGTCATTGAGTCGCAATTCACCCAAGTCAGTAGCCTTGGCCTGAGTATTATTGTCCGTGCTGCCACCGACTCCTTCAAGATGATCAGGTTCAACAACCACACCACCTTGGCGAACTAGGGGTTGATGATTGACTTGTAGGGAGTAGTTGGGGTTGGTATCTCCAGTTTCACTGGAAACCCTCACGAAATAGGTGCCACCCGATTGTCCTTCCAGATTAACCTCTAGGTTATTTTGTCCAGAAGCCTCACCGAGTCGAATGCGGTTTCCTTGTTCATCCCGACTGACACCGCCATTAGCATTACCCTGATAGATTTCCAGATTCAGGTTTCCGCCATGAATGGAGCTAATGTTGATGTCAAGGTTGCCATCATGTTGACCAGTCTCAAACCGATACCAGTCGATATCTTCGCTGTTATGGAGGTTAAAGTCCGCAAACGAGTTTTGTGAACCAGTCAGACGACCGAGATTAAAGGCTGTGCTAGAGGAGTCGTTATTGACGTTGCCGGTAATGTTGCCAGTGATATCAGTGGTTTCGGCATAATCAGGCTCAATACGACGACTGCGATCGCTCGCTTGGGTACGGCGGTCTGGATTTGTCAAGGCTGTCAGGAAGTCATCCCAGCGAGTATCGGCTACGAACCGATAATTGTTCTCATTGTAACGAGAGTCAAAGCCACGGCCTGTGATGGCTGGCAAATAGATACTCAGACCATTAGCACCAGACACATCAACCTGACCGATGATAGCATCATCTAGGGCTTGGGAAACCTCCCTGGCTGCGACACCAATTTGGTTATCGTCACCCAGTAGGTTGTCGATCGCATTCATAAAGCTGCCCAAATCACGCTCATCGGGGTTAGAGAACTCAGTCGATAATGAACGAGCTTGGACAATAGCACTCCAATCATTATCAGTCGCATGATCAAGGACGGTGTCAACAAAGCTATCCAGAGCATTGTTCAGATTTGCCAACCCACCCGTTGTGGTCACAGACTGGGTTTGCGAATTGTTGTAAACATTACCGTAGGATTCTAGAATTGCTGTACCCATTTGTTCAGCACTGATGTTACGGCCTGCGTCAGCGACTTGTTGCAGCCAGCCTGTATAATCCCAACCACTCCAGGGTACAAGTCCCTGAGACGCGACAACCACTTCAGTGAGGTCGTGGAGTTCATAGACTTGCTCAACCACTCCGTTGAGACAGGAATCGAAACCAACCAATTGAAGACTCTCCAAACCAGCCTCTTGAATCGCCTGGGCAACTTCCGACAATTGCAAGTAGTCATTACCATCAGTCTCATCCCATGCGACTCCATCACGACCATTACCGTGATTCCAAACCACCACAGCATAGTTTTGGGCGCGATAGTTTTCTGCGCCCCACTGGATAAACTCAGTCAGGGTGTTTGGATTTCCCATATTCGCTTCCCCAATGGAAGTGAGGTTGCTGGTAATCAGGTTGGGGTTGTTGTCATGCTGAATCAAGCCACGAAGGGTCTCGGTCCAACGGTTACCCTCTGGGTCATAACCGCTAATGAGATCGGCGGAAACATCTTCGACATCAACCTGAACCACCACATTGATATGATCCGGCAGGTTCACAGCTTCCATCTGGTTGATATCGTCAATAGCTGCTAATTCAAGATCGTTGTCCCCAGCAATGTAGACCATAATTGTCCATTCAGCCTCACCAGCTTCAACTTGGACTTGAGGAGCGTTTAGGTTCAGATTATAGTTAACAGGTTCATCTCCAGAAACCCGAGCATAATATGGGGTGTTGGCATCCAAGTCAGTTAGGTTAATTCCCCGGATGCCTTCGCCACTACCTCCGAAGCTGTTGAGTGGAACTAAACTACCGGACTCATCATACAACTCCAGATTGAGATCGAAATTGCGATCAAACTCAATGGAAATTCGGTGGTCGCGGGTATTATCGCCGGTAGTGAAGCTGAACCAGTCTTCATCATCGCTGTTGTGAATACTGAGATTCGTTTGGCTACTGGTAACATAACGTAATTCAGTGGCTTGTTCGCGACTGTTGTTAGGTTCAAAGCGATCGGGCTCAATGTTACCCAAACCACTACCAGTGGTGATATTCAGACTGTATTGAGGGTTGGTAACACCTTGATAGCCGTAGACTTCAACCCAGTAATTGTCCCCGACACTGCCATTGAATACCACAGATTCGCTGTTAGTAGTGCCTTGAGAAATTCCCAGTAACCCATCCTGGTCATAAACTCGCAGGTCAATATCTCCATCGCCATGATTAAACTCGAGTCGGACTTCAACTTGACCGTTGACAACAGGGCTGAATTGGAACCAGTCTCTGTCTCCCTCGGTATGCAGGGTGAGTTCATCCTCGCTAACCTGACGAATTGAACCAAATTCGTGGGCGGTTTCTAGGGTGTTGTTTCCTTCGTCTCCTTCAAAGCGATCGGCAGCAATACCACCAGAACTTTGGAACTCACCAAGAGGAGCCTCAATAGTCAGGCGATATTCTGGATTAGTGGCACCGTTGTAGCCAAACACCCGGACATAATAGGTATCAGGACTTAATCCGTTCAAGAAGATAGCTTCTTCATTACCTACTCCACGAGATGCCCGCAGCAGATTATTGTCTGAATCATATAACTCAACATCAATGTCCCCCAAACTGTGTTCAAACTGATCAACAACCACCACATGATTAAACCAGCCTGTTTCTGCGAGGGTAAATCTGAACCAGTCGTCATTACCTGATTCATGGATGGAGAGTTGATGGGGAATCACGCCACTGCTGTTAATTTGAACTGCATTATCCCAACTACTGTTCTCATAGTTCTGATCGTAGTAATCGGGATTAATACTGCTGACATCTCCCCTTACACGGGGGTCAATGGTCAGGCTATAGTTCGGGTTACTAGCACCATTCCAACCCCAAACACGAACGTAGTAGGTTCCAGCATCTAAGCCAGCCAAACTAATGCTCTCATTATCCGATACACTCGTTGAACTGCCGAGCCAGTTATTGTTGGCATCGTACAGGCGCATATCCACATCTCCTAGGCTGTGGAGGAAGTCAATACGAACCTCTGCACCACTGCCAGCAGTTCCATTAGTGGTAAAGCTGAACCAGTCATCATTTCCCGATACTATCACCAGCTCATTTTGGACTAGCTGTGAGGTGACAGTTCCGAAATCGTGTGCAGCCTCAAAGCTGTGATTACCAGCAAAACGGTCTTCGCTGCTGCCATTTCCGATCACAACGCGGGGGTCAATGGTCAGGCTATAGTTGGGGTTACTAGCACCATTCCAACCCCAAACACGAACGTAGTAGGTTCCAGCGCCTAAGCCAGCCAAACTAAT
>NZ_JARPLU010000034.1:23940-36917 GCF_032349615.1 Limnospira sp. PMC 1279.21
CAACGCGGGGGTCAATGGTCAGGCTATAGTTGGGGTTACTAGCACCACTCCAACCCCAAACACGAACGTAGTAGGTTCCAGCGCCTAAGCCAGCCAAACTAATGCTCTCATTATCCGATACACTCGTTGAACTGCCGAGCCAGTTATTGTTGGCATCGTACAGGCGCATATCCACATCTCCTAGGCTGTGGAGGAAGTCAATACGAACCTCTGCACCACTGCCAGCAGTTCCATTAGTGGTAAAGCTGAACCAGTCATCATTTCCCGATACTATCACCAGCTCATTTTGGACTAGCTGTGAGGTGACAGTACCAAAATCGTGTGCAGCCTCAAAGCTGTGATTAGGAGCGAAACGGTCTTCGCTCAGAGATTCTGGAGTTGTAATAACTGGGTCGCCGTATGAAACTAGAGCATCTACAGAATCTGGAGTTGGAACATGATGTATTGTGTCGCTGTCCCAGCCATAAGGCCAGGGATATTCTGGAGCTGGAATCACATAGACATCATCAGAATGATATGGCATTTTTCTTCTCCATTAAACGAATACAAAAACCTAAGCCACCCCCAATCAGGGTGGATGTTTGTGATTTTCACAGGTGATCTAATCATCGAAGCTCAAAGTTTCAGGCAATTAGATCCGTTGAGTGTCAACTGGCAAATTTTTTCTATATTTAACTCCTGAGTTATCTCTTCTGGGAAAATGATTTCCTAGTGAATAGGTACAGACGGAGAGAACGCCTCTTATATCGATACTTGCCACGAAGAGGCTAAAGGCAACAGTGAAGAGGAAAATCCTGATTTCATCCTGGTTCGGAGATTCTGTGGCTGTAGCCTAGTTATCAAGACATAACCACTGCCTCTTGGCATGAAATTTACAACAGTGACGGGCCTCAATTCAGTGGTTACGGATGGGCTAAATCCTCAAAACTGCTTTCCCATAACGGTTGTGGCTATCATGTTTTTGGCGAGACTCAGTGACTATTTGAGATGGCTTGGGAAAAGCTATTAACTCTATATATATGACCTCCTGCAACCCTGACTTGACACCATTATATCCGCCGCTTAAAGGATTGGGAGTTTATTCATGAAAATTTAATATTTTTTGACATTGCTATAAATCACAGCCTGAATTTGCTTCAATAATCTTAATAATTCCTGCCCCCCGTCAAGGAGCAAGATTGTCAATATATTTCTGAGACTCGCCAGGATAAATGATCCCATCCCCTGATTAAGGGAACATTAACAAGTATGGAAACACTCCTGGCCTAGTTAAGAAATGTAAAAGGAGTTCTTCCCTGGTGGAGTGATGATAGGTCTGGTGGCTGGCGTATTTACAAATTTTACATGGATGGTGGCTCAGAAAACCTGGAAAATACTGGTGTTGTCAATAGGTGACAGTGAACTGCTATACTAGAATGGAGGAATTAATGGACTGATAGCAGATGATTATGCCTATTATCCTGGTATTGGTATCGTTCAATTTGCCAGGAATTAACCCTTAATGTTATCCTATCAATTTATGATTAATTTGTTTAAATAAAAAATGCCAATTTTAGATATTTTAAATGGGATTAAATGGCAAAATCGACCTAAGTTAATTTCCTTGTTTTCTGGGTGTGGGGGAATGGATTTACCATTTCATCGGGCGGGTTTTCAAGTGGTTTGGGCGATTGATTGTAATGAGGCGGCTTGTCAGACTTTTAGGCGGAATATTTCCGAGAATATCGCCTGTGATAATATTCAAGAAATTGAGATCACTAAAGTTCCCCAAGCTGACTTAATTACCGGAGGTTTTCCCTGTCAAGATTTTTCGATGATTTGGAAGCGTCCCGGACTCACCGGAACCAGGGGAAATCTGTATACCTACTTTTTAGAGTTTATTCGTCACCACCAACCTAAAGCATTCATTGCGGAAAATGTCAAGGGTTTACTCAGTGCCAATAAATATAAGGCGATCGCTAAAATTATTGCGGATTTTGAAAACATAGAACCGGGTTATGTGGTCAAGCCAAAACTGTACAATTTCGCCGATTATGGAGTCCCCCAATATCGGGAAAGGGTCTTAATTGTGGGGGTAAGAATGGATACAGGCTTTAATTTTATTCATCCTTCCCCGGAATATGGAAGCGATCGCCTTTATCCCTATCTCACCGCCAAACAAGCCTTAAAAGACGTGGAAAAAGTGGCTGATAATAATGAACATCAAAGGATCCATTCTCGCACCGTCGAAATTATCAAGCGCATTAAACCAGGGGGAAATTATACAGATATTCCCCAAGATAGCGAATACTATGTCAAAGGAATGATTAGTCATGTATATCGACGACTCCACCCAGACCAACCCTCCACAACTATTATCGCTGGGGGTGGTGGGGGAACTTGGGGTTATCATTATCAAGAACCGCGATCGCTGACTAACCGGGAACGTGCGAGGTTGCAGACTTTCCCGGATGATTTTGTCTTTGAAGGGTCTGTAACCGAAGTTCGTCGTCAAATTGGAAACGCGGTTCCTCCTGATGGTATGGTAGCATTAGTCAAAGCATTAATCCCACTATTTAACAACTCATATCAACCCGTAGATTTATATCAATTTAATCAGGAATTACAGAAACTTTCCCTTAGCGATCGCCTCAAATTAGCCAATTCCGAATCAGCCATCAACTCCCCAAATAGTCTCAGTAGCTTAACCCTTTCACCTCCTCAGCCACAGCCACCCCCCAACCCACAGAACCAGGAAAAGGAGCCACTTTCCAGCCTTGATTAGTCAACCCAGGATGTACCCCTTTTATTCCGGGTATAATAATCGGAATATCAACCACCTCCAACATAGCCAAATCATTAGGACTATTCCCCAAACCAATAGTCGTAATACTTTCCCCCCTATTAACCTGTTGATATCGATTAACCAGCCATTGAACCGCGCCACCTTTTCCCGCCTGGTCTCCAATTAAATGAGAAAAGCGATCGCCAACCACCACATTAAACCCCAGGGCTTTGACCTGATGTGCTAACCTCTCCGGATCCACATGGTGAGGAGTAATAAAAGGCTCAGTAAACTCTCGATTTTTTGCCCGTTGTGCTTCCGGTTCCGACAAACCAGTTAACTGCATAATATCGGCAATATTCAAATCACCGAACCCCGTCAAATCTTCACCAATCGCCGCGCTCAAATCTCGCAAACCGTCGCGCACTTGTGCATAAACACATCCCCGTTGCCTCAAATAGTATTTTCCCGCCCTTTTCATATCATCAGAAAACAGATAATCTTGATGTGGGGGAATAAAAATAGCACTGCCGTTTTCCACAATAAACGAATCCGTCAACCCGATTTCTGTTGATAATACCTCCACCTCGGCGCGAGTTTTGCTGCTGACCGGGATAATCGGGATCTGTTGTTGTTGGAGGTCTGCGATCGCCCTTATAGCCCCATCGTAGCCATAATCATCAGAATTTAGTAGAGTACCGTCTAAATCAGTAAAAATTAGCAACATAGCACAAGCCCAACACAGCCAAAGCAGTGATATAATGACAAAATTATCACCCTAGTAGTTAGTATATTTGGAATTGTTCATGTCAGTTTTGGCTGCGATCGCGGTTCTTGGAATCTTAATCGTCGTTCATGAGCTTGGCCACTTCATGGCGGCGCGACTTCAACATATCCACGTTAATCGATTCTCCATAGGCTTCGGTCCCGTTTTGTGGAAATATCAAGGCCCAGAAACTGAGTATGCACTGCGAGGCTTTCCCTTGGGGGGTTTTGTCGGCTTTCCCGATGAAGATCCCGATAGTGAAATCCCCAAAGATGACCCAAACCTGTTGAGCAATCGACCAATTTTAGATAGGGCGATCGTAATCAGTGCTGGTGTAATTGCTAACTTGATTTTTGCCTACTTGTTATTAGTGGTTCAGGTAGGAATGATTGGCGTTCCCGACTTTGACTATCAACCGGGTGTCCGAGTCCCCTCTGTAGCCAGTGATGTTAGTTCAGCGGCGGCGAAAGCTGGGATTGAGGATAATGATCTAATCATATCCGTGAATGGAGAGGAACTAGGAGCCGAGTCTAAGTCCATTACCCGCTTGATTGAGGTAATTCAGTCTAACCCTAACCAACCTCTAAAAATGGAAGTTCAACGGGGCGATCGCATTATCCCCGTAGAAGTGACTCCAGAACCAGGCTCCGATGGTAAGGGTCGTATTGGAGTACAACTAAGCCCTAACGGTCAAATTGTCCGTTATCAGGCTGATGGGATAATTGATGCGTTTGTCAAAGGTGCTGAGGAATTTCAGCGGATTTTTAACTTGACTTTGGCGGGGTTTTCCCAACTGATTAATAATTTTCGGGAAACAGCTCCCCAACTTTCCGGTCCCGTCGCTATTGTGGCGATCGGTGCTAATATAGCCCGTTCCGATGCTAGTAATTTATTCCAATTTGCTGCCCTAATTAGCATCAACCTCGCTATAATTAACATCCTCCCTCTCCCGGCTCTTGATGGCGGTCAGTTGGCGTTTCTGCTGATTGAAGCCCTACGGGGTAAACCTTTACCGCAACGGGTACAAGAAAGCGTCATGCAAACCGGATTGATGTTGTTGTTGGGGTTGGGTATTTTCCTGATTATTCGGGATACTGCCAATTTAACCGATCTCAGTTGGGTGCGATCGCTACTCCAATAGGATTGAGCCAAAAATGAGCAGCCACCAACACCATAAACTCCGACATCGCGCCCTAGAAGTTCTTGTGCGTCTCAAGCGTTTATATCCTGATGCCGCTTGTACTCTCAACTATGAGACACCTTTACAGCTATTGGTAGCCACTATCCTCTCAGCACAATGTACTGATGAACGGGTTAATCAGGTGACACCAGCTTTATTTAAGCGCTTTCCTGATGCTTTCTCTTTGGCGACCGCGGATTTGCAAGAGCTGGAAACTTTGGTGCGATCGACTGGATTTTATCGCAACAAGGCTCGCCATATCAAAGAATCAAGCCGGATGATTGCTGAGAAATTCGGCGGGGAAGTTCCTAAACGCATGGAACAATTGCTCGAATTACCCGGAGTAGCCCGTAAAACCGCTAATGTGGTCATGGCTAATGCTTACGGGATTAATATGGGCGTGACTGTTGATACCCATGTGCGTCGTCTCAGTCAACGGCTGGGATTGACTCAGCATAAAGACCCCGTTCGCATTGAGCGGGATTTGATGCAGGTTCTACCTCAGCCAGATTGGGAAAATTGGTCAATCCGATTGATTTATCATGGGCGTGGGATCTGTACAGCCCGCAATCCGGCGTGTTACAATTGCAAATTGTCAGATTTATGCCCATCAGCACAGATCGGCTAGTAGGATTATCTAAACTTGATTAGGAGGCGTTAACTCTAAAAATGGCTAAAAAAAGCATGATCGAGCGTGATAAAAAGCGCAAAGAATTGGTTGATAAATATTCCGACAAGCGCCAACAACTGAAAGAACAGTTTGACAGTGCTACTTCTCAGGCGCAAAAAATGACTATTCACCGCCAGATCCAGCAACTACCCCGCAACAGTTCTCGCACCCGTCTGCGGAATCGATGCTGGGTAACAGGACGGCCTAGGGGATATTACCGCGATTTTGGCTTGTGCCGCAACCAATTGCGAGAAATGGCTCACCAGGGACTTTTACCCGGTGTGGTTAAGTCTAGCTGGTAGGATCGGTATCGATGGGGAGTTGGGATAATTCCCCGATTCCCGATCAACACTTGACTACTGACCGCAGCAACGCTCGTATCCTAGGCTCTGTAATAGTAAATCGCTGACGGCATTGGCGATCGCAAACTCACCGAAAAAGGTTTTGGAAAAGTCGAATGATTCCATCTCCGTCACAATGGCGATCACTAAGCAGCCTAGATCGTTTTCCCCCTCTATGCGCTGGCGCACGAAAATCTGTGAGGCGCGTTCCGCTATCTCGGCGTTCACCGCTTCCGGTATAAATTCGCGATCGAGCCAGTCATGTAACGTCTTTTTCAGCCACTCCCCTTCCTGTAGGGGATTTTCAACAGGGGGTAGGGTAATAGGTTTGGGCGGTTCAGCCATAATCATATTATCTCTAGTGTGTTTGCTTCAGTTAGTTTTGAATGACAGTCACAACTGGTGACTCTAAGGTTTTTTCTGTCCCAGTTTGATCATCTCGGTCCAGTTGCTCTATTCTAGCTTGGATCAATGCTACTAGGTGAACTCTCACCATTTCCGCAAATATGCGGTTAATCGATGATTCTACCTGGTTAGCCTCGATTTTGCAGCAAACTTGATAGGTTTTATACTTCTTGACTTTATAGGTCTTCGTTTTGGGGTCTAAAACTTTATTGGTGGTGGTGCGACTCTGAATTGATACTGATGGCTTGGGGCGACGATACCAAAATAGACGATAGGACCGAGTATTTTCATTACTCTGAAACCGTAAAATTGTGTCCGTTGAACCCCACATTCTCACAGTGTAAGCATTATCAACTTTGTGGATCCGTAAATATCCCCAATCTTTTTCGGTTTGATTTAACAGTTTGCTTAAAGTATTCTCCAGCATCGGATAAGAAAGATTGTTAACCATATTATTGAATCAATAAAAGCTGATTTTAGACTAACTTACCATTCTATCACATTTCGGCGAATATGCAATATGATATATCAGCAATTATTGAAGGATATGCTCAAGGCTATTTCTTAATGGCAAATGATGGGGAAGACTCCCTAGGATGGTACAGCAGCCACCAACGAGCCTTGATTCCCCTAGATGAACGTTTCCGCTATCCGCGATCGCTTCAACGATTCCTTAATCAAAATCGCTTTCAAGTCGCGATTAACGGCGATTTTGATGCAGTGGTGGAAGGCTGCGCTGACCGCGAAAATACTTGGATTTCGGCGGAATTAAAGCGCATTTATCAAGTATTGAATAGACAGGGATGGGCTCATAGTTTCGAGACCTGGGAAGGCGATCGCCTCGCTGGGGGGATTTTGGGAATTGCGATCGGCGGCGCTTTTATCGGCGAGTCTATGTTCTTTAATATTCCTAACGGCTCAAAAGTAGCAATGGTCAAGCTCGTTGAACACCTGCAAAAACGGGAATTTTGCCTATTTGATGCCCAAATGAATAACCCTCATTTAGAGCGTTTTGGGGCTTTTATTGTCAGTAAAAAACAATATAATCAGTTACTGTCAAAAGCCCTCAAAAAAAGGTGTTTTTTTGATTAATAAGCCCCGCCGCCTCCTCCTGAATTAGGAGTATCGTTAACAGGAGGATCTTGGGCTTGACAGGCTGAAGCATTAAAGGGATTATTGCAGGCTGCTACAACTTCACCGTCACTAAGGGACGAGTTTCTAGCCTCAGCAACAGTGGTTATGCTGAACGTAGACCCGATGACTAAAACTAAGACAGTTGTAAATTTGAGTAAGCATCTCATAATGGAACATAACCTCTGTGAACTCAATCGCCTGATTCTCGGCTCATAGATTCCCTTTACTGTCTACACTTAATTATATCAGTGATTTTACGGATGTATTTTTCTCCGAAGAGCTAGTGAGCCAACACACAATCTCTAAAGTGGTATCCTGCCACGGATCTAGCTTTTGTAAAGAATTGTTAAGTTTTCAGATATAGACCCTCACCATTTAATATACAGCACTAAGTATTTTTAGACAAGTCACGCTTCTGTAATATTTGGAGGTACAGGGGGGGTCAACTCATAGGAGTTCTGATGTCGGCTTTTGGCGCGATACATAGCCGCATCAGCTTTTTGAACTAAAGTTTCATAATCTTGACTGTCCAGGGGATAGAGGCTAATTCCGATACTCAGACCGATGGTAATAACATGGCCATCGAGTTCTGACTCTTGAGTTACCTGGTCTAGTATTTTTTCCGCCACCCTGACCGCATCAGCATGACTAGGGATTCCTGGTAGGATGATAGTAAATTCATCACCCCCAAGGCGACTCACAGTGTCACTAGCGCGTAAACAGCCTCGCAAACGTTCGGCGACCAGTTTAAGCACTAAATCCCCGACATGGTGTCCGTATTGGTCATTAATAGGTTTAAAATTGTTAAGGTCGAGAAAAAATAGCCCGACAAACTTTTGATTAGTATCAGCCCAGATTAAGGCTTGGGTGAGGCGTTCCTCAAATAGTTGGCGGTTGGGTAAACCTGTGAGGGGGTCATGGTCAGCCCTTTGCTGAAGTTCAGCGTTATATTTTTCCAGCTGTTCGGCTAGTTGTCGGAGGGTTTCTTCGGATTTTTTGCGTTCGGTAATATCGCGAATTATCCCAACCAAAAACAGATTACCTGCTGCGTCTTTATGAAGCGATCGCTTAGTCGCAATCCAGTGATTAACGCCACTAGCATCAGTTAATTTTTCCTCATTTTCCTGTTCCCAGTTAGTCTGAAAAGCCAGTTCATCCTGTTCATAAAAAAGATCCGCTTCCCTCTTCGGGAATAAATCATGGTCACTTTTCTTTAAAATCATCTCCACCGGGAAGCCTACCAATCGCGAATAGGCTTGATTAACCACCATTTTTTTATGGTCTTTAGTTTTGACATAAATAGGGTCAGGAATAGTGTTAATAATGCTATTAAGGAAATCGGTTGAGCGTTTAAATTCTTCTTGAATATGTGCTAAGTAAGTGGTGACTACAATACCAGAAGCCCCCAGGGTAATTAAAGGTGGTACAACGGGAATCCACCAGCCCATTAAAAGCACTAGATAAGCGCCTGTAAAGATACCGCCGCTAAGTAAAATAATCATCAATATGGAACGATAAGGCGATCGCAGTTTCCAGGACAAACTAGCACCGACCCAAGACCAGAAGATAATCCAGAGCCATTCTACAGGTTCTGACCAACTAGACATTAGGGGACGTTCTTCTAGGATTGTAGTTAAAATTTGGCTGAGAAAATTAGCATGAAGTTCCACGCCATAAATAAAACGAGGTTCTTCAAATAGACTGCTACTGTAGGGGGTTAAGTGAAAATCTTTGACACTAAAAGCCGTAGACCCAATCATGACAATGCGATTTTGAAATAGAGAGGGTGGGACATCTCCATTCAACACATCTCTGAGGGAAACGGTTTTAAAACCTACAGCGGGATTGCGAAAATTAGCTAATACTTGATAACCAGCATTATCAGCGCGGACATAAGGCCCATCATTGGGTTGAAATTTCGGAAAAACCACCCCATTAAATTGCACTTCATAATTATCAGTTAAAGTGGGAAAAATGCCATGATATTCCAGTTCTATCAAAGCCAACTGAAGCGCAAAACTCCGTCGAGTCTGACCATCATCACTACCAGCATATAATAAATTGCGACGGATGCGACCATCGGAGTCAATGACAAAGTTATTAAATCCGATCATACCTATTTCCGCCAAAGCCGGGGGAGGTGGAACGGCGGCGACTTTAAGAGTTTCCAGGAGTTCAATACCAATCAAATTAGGAATATTTGTTAAGGCTTGGGTAAATTCATCGTGACCGGGTTCCATGGGTATACCCCGATATAAATCCAAACCGATCGCCCTAGGTTCTGCGTGATTAATAATGTATAATAAATCAGCTAAAATGGCATCAGAAACGGGGAACCCATACTCTCTTAAATCCTGTTCATCAATACCAATAATCACAATCCGGTCTTCTGGAGATTCCGGGAGACGAGCGCGGACTAACACATCAAAAACAGCTAATTCGGAGGTTTGTAGAAGTCCTACAAGCCTGACTATAAGCACAGCCGCCGCCACTCCAGAAGAGGTAATCCAGATATGCTTACGTTCCAAAAACCATAATTTTAGGGAAGTTAAAGCCTGCTGAGGATACTTACTAAATCCCTGTAAGATTCTGAACATCCGATCGCTTATCCCTCAAATGTGATGGAACTCAGACCCACCCTGATTATAGACAGTTCAAATTATGGTGAGAGCGATCGCTCAACCTCAGAACCTGTGAAAGTTAATCAAAGGAAGAATTAGCAAAATCCTGTCTGTCTTGATAATCAGACAACTCCGCCAGTTTTTGTAAAGATAACCGTCCCTGGTAGAATTTCTGGTTAATTTCCCAAGTCGGATAAGCATTAATTCCAGCTTGTTGACACAGTTGTGGTCGCGCGTTAGGACCCTGTGGATCGCACTCTACATAGTCCAGTATAGCAAAAGCCTGACGGCCAAAAAGCTGCTTTTGTTCGTAGCAATGGGGACACCAATAAGCACCAAAAGTTTTAGCGCCAATCTGTTTAAGATGGGTAGCGAGGGATATTTCGGCTGCGCCTGAATTAGTAGTAATCTGACGGCTGACGAGGGTAGGTGGCTGAGTGGTTGAGGTAGGTTGTCCACCATAAACCCCCAGGACAGTGACCAAAGCCACCATAGTCACAGCCACCCCAACTAAAAGCTGTTGTCCGAAATCATCCCAAAATCGCCCCACCATAGTCAGGAGAAAGAGACTAATGGAGAAAATGGCGGAAGCCACACAGTAGGGACAAAAGGCTTGCAGTTCAAAAGCCAGCAGATACATCAAAAAGCCACTGATAACGGCCATGACGGTAGCCAAACCAAACATAATCCACCAGGTAGCGGATTCTAATTTAGTCCGTAGTTTTTTTTGACTGGAGGGATTGACCAGCCAGGGGGTAGCGGCTAGACTTGCCATAGTGAAATAGGCTAAAAACCCAAATAGGCTAATGGGTATCCCCGCCACGGTGGCTAATGGACTATTGAGAACTTCATGACATCCTTGGGTAGGACAGACAGCCACTCCCCCCAAGAGTTTAACCCCAGTTAAATAGGCAGTTTCGATCGCCCCTATAATAGCGATGGTGAGAATAATTAGACGAGAGTGGCGATAAATCCAGGGAGTAGAAGGACTGCTAACCATAGGAAATGTTTTCAGTTTCTGATTAGGGTTTCAGTTTACTAGGTAGTTCCGACTGTGGTTTAAGTGTCCAGGGGTCTGTTGTTCCTGGCTGTAAACCACGCTGCATAGCCTCGACAAACTGACTAACGCGACTGGGATCAATAGGTTGGCTAATGCGGCCATGTCGTTTAAGGGAACTGGCAACAATCACGCCATCAGCAGCTTTAATGAGGGTAGAAATATTTTCATAATCAGCCCCACTGCCGATAAATACGGGAGTATCACCCGCTGTAGTCCGCGCTAGTTCCAGGTCTTCCAGACTAGGGGGACTACCAGTAGACCAGCCTGATAGAATAATTCCATCAGCTAAGGCTCGTTCTGTGGTTTCCTTAACTGCTGTTGTCAGATTGGGAGAACCCAGAGGTCGGCCATGTTTGACTAGGACATCTGCCAAGATTTTAACATCGCTTCCTAATTCTCGACGATAGCGCAGGAGTCGGTGAGCATTGCCTTCAATTATTCCCTGGTCGGTAGCCATCACGCCGTTTAAGACGTTGACACGAATGAATTGGGCTCCTACACAGGATGCGATCGCCAAAGCGCTTTCACCGTCATTTCGCAAGACATTGACTCCCAGGGGGACTGTAACTAGATTCATCAGCCGTTGGATAATCATGGTCATGGCGCTGACCACCGCTGGATCTACCTTATCTTTAGCAAAGGGAGAATCAAAAAAGTTCTCGACAATTATACCATGTACACCCCCGGAGGCGAGGGCAGTTGCTTCTTGTTCAGCGCGATCGATTACTGCTTTGATATCCCCACCCCATCGAGGGGAGGTGGGAAGCGGCAGCAGATGCACTACTCCAATGATGGGATTTTCAGTGTTAAAAATTTGATTTAAGTCCACAGATTTACCTTAAACCGCCAAAATGTGATCAGCCCCTTACCGGCCGAAACTTTTAGCATACAACTGCTACGGTGTTTTTGACAGATACATTTAACCAGGAAAAATCTGGCAATAGCCGGAAGTTTATGAGTATGGCACCATCTGGAATGAGGTAATCACGCCATTAGTGGAGGTATCTCTCAAAGCCAAGGGCAGAATGTTAAAGGCTCCATTAATATCACGTCCTATCCTATGACCACAATTAGGGCAAACAAATTGTTTGTTGCCTCCTAGTTGGGTGTGAATGTGACCACATTTTGAACAGGTTTTGCTGGTGTACTCTTTCGTTACGTCCGGGGGCGGGTTTACAAAGCTGATTCTTCTTAGTGGGGGCTGATCGCAGAACCCGCCCCTACACACAGCCATACTTAGCTGCTTGATGCTTCAACAAAGTCTGAAAACGGTAATGAGCCCATGTCACCATGGCGCGTCCCGTTTTCGTGGCCAAGCGTCGTTTTCCTCTCTTGACCAGATTTTTCACTTCAAACTTGGGCAAAAATATTAGTTTATACTTGGTGGTGCGAGACGTTCAGATACGAAATAAGGCGGTAATGCCTGAAATAGCTATCTGGTGGGGCTTCAACCCCTTGGTTGAATATAAGAGGCTCGCCTCTGACCGACCCCATAACTGTTTATATGTCCCGACGTTTGGTATCATACGATACCAAAACCCGGCAGGGAACCCCAGGTTAACATACTCTGTAACAATTCGTAACAATTCTTAACATAACGGAAACGTAACGAAACAGAGGTGAGGGTAACGGCGATAGCCACTCCTAGTTTCAGGACCCACAATCCTGGGATTGAAGCGGGGAACGGAAGGCTCCGAGGTGTAACCCAACACCAGAATCGAGACCACTGCCAACCATCCATGATTAGGGAAACCAAATGTCCGGCTTGAACCATCGTCAATACTAAGCAGCGAAATAGGTTGATACGCTGCGTTCAAAAGAACAAGGGGAAAAGTAGGAGCAAGAATTTAATCCAAGATTTGCTTAACATCTTAAGACAATAAGGTACAATACCCCAAAAGATTCGCAACTCAATAATGAATATACGGTCAAACCCCAGACCATGCCAAATTTCCCTGACGACATACTCATCAAGTCGGATTCATGGTAAAATCCAATCATGGTGCGAGACGTTTAGGAGTCAAATAAGGCTGCAA
>NZ_JARPLU010000340.1:0-2037 GCF_032349615.1 Limnospira sp. PMC 1279.21
GTCATCTCGTCCTCTCCATTATACGTCCTAAGTGTTCTGTCTTGTGCTATATGTCTATTGTGGTGACGAAGATGGTAGTTTTTTTGGGGTAGGTAGACTTGACTAAGAAGACCGTTCCCATGTAATTATGGTGTATAGCAATTTCTGGACTGACTTTATGCGCCAGGATTTTGCTTTTGATGAACAAGGAAATCGGACTGAACAAATTGGCACTCTTGAACAACCTTATGATCCACGCCAAAGACCTTGGTATAAAGCCGCTCAGGCTGAAGGTAAGGCTGTGTGGAGTGAGATTTATCTTTCTTTCTCCACCCTATTACCTACCATAACAGCAAGTCTCCCAGTTTATAGTTTAACCGATAGTTCTCTGATCGGGGTTTGTGCAACTGACTTTTTTTTACCCCAAGAAGTGAGTTGGTTTTTGCGAAATTTGGAGATTGGTAAAACTGGGACGGCTTTTATTATGGAGCGTTCCGGTAAATTGGTGGCTACTTCTACGGGAGAACCTACTTTTAAAATTGTTGGAGATGATCGTGA
This sequence comes from Limnospira sp. PMC 1279.21, assembly GCF_032349615.1. Lineage (NCBI taxonomy): Bacteria > Bacillati > Cyanobacteriota > Cyanophyceae > Oscillatoriales > Sirenicapillariaceae > Limnospira > Limnospira sp. PMC 1279.21. The sequence continues at coordinate 538 of NZ_JARPLU010000340.1, forward strand.
ACGATTGTTGGCGATCGCCAGTGAAAATGACGCAGTGCGCTCTACGGCTAATTACCTGAGCGATCGCTTTAATGATCTCAGCAATATTCAAACTGTTGAAAAATTAGATTTTCAGTGGCAGGGTGAGCGACAATATGTTCAAGTTGTGCCATTTCGAGATGGAAATTTGGATTGGTTAGTAGTTGTAACCATTCCGGAATCGGATTTTATGAGCGAAATTAATGCCAGTCGTCAAAAGTCTATTGGGTTAAGTTTCGGGGCGTTAATAATAGCGATCGCTGTCGGAATTTTCACCTCTCGCTGGGTGACTCGACCGATTTTGCGCGTTTCCCATGCGGCTGATGAATTAGCGCAAGGTGAACTAGATCAACAGGTAAAACCTAGCCCAATTATTGAAATCGATCGCTTGGCGAAGTCTTTTAATAGTATGGCACAACAACTGAAACAATCATTTTCTGCCCTCCGCCAAAGTGAAGCGACTAATCGCGCCATTGTTAATACTATTCCAGATTTAATGATTCGCGCTAAGGGGGATGGTAGTTATCTTGATGTGGTGGGTAGTGATCGGCTGGAGGGAGTAGATAGTAGTGGCGACCAATTTTTAACCTCTAATCGATTGCCAAAGGCAATCACTATTCAGGAGTATTTACTCGATAATAATAAACAATTAATTAAGAATATTTAACAAGTATTAAAAACGAATAATTACTAATTTACAAGAATCAAATTATCCAGGATAATAAGTCTGTGAATAAAGAGGTGCAAATTATGGTTTTGTCAGAAGATGAAGTTTTGATTATCGTGCGAGATATTACCGATCGTAAACAAGCAGAAGAAGCCTTGCGTATTGCTGAGGAAAACTACCGCAGCATTTTTGAAAATGCTTTAGAAGGGATTTTTCAATCGTCCCCTCAAGGAAAATTTATTAATGCTAATCCTGCTTTAGCCAAAATTTATGGCTATGATTCTCCTGAAGAAATGATGGCAAGTATTACCAACATTAGTGAGCAGCTTTATGTAGACCAGGAAAAAAGAACCGAGTTTAGATATTTGTTATCTAAACAAAATTCAGTCAAAGATTTTGAATATCGTTGTTACTGCAAGGATGGTAGTATTATCTGGATTCAAATTGATGCGCGTGTTGTGAATGATAACAATGGCAATGTGTTGTATTACGAAGGCATTGTTCAAGATATTACTGAACGGAAGCGCAAGGAGGAGGAACTCAAGCGACAATTGCAAGAGTTGCAAATTGAAATTGATCACAAAAAACGTCAGAAAGAAGTGGCTAGTTTAACTGAGAGTAGTTATTTCCAGGAAGTTCAGCAGGAAATATCTAACGTTAACCTGGATGAATTCTGGAGTTGACAAAAAATTGATAATTATTAACTGTAGGGGCGAGTTATGCTGTCAATTCTCAATTCCCCAGGACGATATTAATCAACCCGCCCCGCCCCACCCGGTCATTAATTATTAATTATTAATTATTAATTATTAATT
>NZ_JARPLU010000341.1:0-2028 GCF_032349615.1 Limnospira sp. PMC 1279.21
ATCGGGTTTAGTTTACTAATCAGGGCTGATTGAGGTGCTGTTTTATGTTGTTTAATTACACCTTTTATCATTTCTGTGTGGGCTTTGACTGCTTTGTTACTGGGTTTGATGTGAGTTTTATGACCGATTAATCGGTTTGTTGTCCCACCTATTTTTCCAGATTTATATTTTCCTGCTGGGTATTGCCTGATATTGAATCCGAGAAAATCCAACCCTGGTTCTTCAGTTTTGCCATTATACTCAATGGAATTGAGTGTATGACAGATTCGAGTCTTTCCAGGTTTAATCTCTAATCCTACAGGTTTTAGCTATTCGGAAATTGCAGTTTTGCACTGTTCAATGATTTCTAGTGATGGTGATATTACTATGAAATCATCGGCATATCTTATTAGGCAGGCTTTGACAGCCTTACCTTCTTTCTTAGGATACATTGTTTCAATTAGCCTAACCATTCCCAACAGTGCGATGTTGTCTAGGAGTGGGCTTATTACCCCTCCTTGGGGTGTCCCTGCTTCTGTATCCTCAAATACACCGTTATCCAAAACGCCTGCTTTGAGCCATTGTTTAATATCTCGTTTTAGGCTGCTTGAACAATGAATTTTGGACATTAGGTAATCATGGTTTATTCGGTCAAAACATTTCGCTATGTCTGCGTCTAACACGAAGTATTTACCCTTGTTGATACTTGAGTAAATTCGTGCTATTGCATCATGGGCGGATCGTCCAGGACGGAACCCGTAGCTAGTGCCTTCAAATCTTGACTCCCATTCGGGTTCAAGTGCCGACTTGACCAAAGCTTGCCTTGCTCTATCTTGGATTGTAGGAATACCTAGTGGGCGTTTTTCATCCCTTCCAGGTTTTGGAATCCATACTCTCCTAAGTGCTTTTGCTTTGATGTTTCCCTTAATGTTCTCGACGAGTTCAAACCTTTGTTTTGGAGAGATTGCTCTTACTCCATCAACTCCAGCCGTTTTCTTGCCTTGATTATCTTGGAGGGCGGGTTTATTAAGCTGACTGTTGGGAAGCATGGCTGACCGTGGAACCCGCCCCTACAGCCGCACTGCTAAGAGTCGGGCATAATATGATTTCACCAATAGACGTTGCAACCTTCGTGCCTTTGCGTCCTGTCCCGATTTAGCTGCTTGAAATATCCTCTTTTGGAGTTTGAAAACTTTTCGCTGAACTTTCGCCCACGGAATTGCTTTCCATGCGTTTTTCGTAGTCTTGATTGGTTTGGGTTGACCAAATCCTTTCTTTAAACTCGCTTGCGCCATATATGCTCCTACTTGGCTCTATTCTTGGCAATCAAACCGTGACCCGTCTGCATATCCCTACCATTACGGTCGGGCATTGGCTTCTGGTCACATCTCATCCCCTAACAGGCTTGCGCTTACACTCATCACTTCTGATTACCTCGACCAGATAATCAGAGCCTGGAAGGGGTTACAACGTTCCGTTTATATGGGCATTCCATCTTTAGACTTGTCCTCTCCACCGGGGTACTTTTAAAGGTCTGTGTAGGTAGGTTTAATAAATCCCTACTTTTCCCCTTACTCTTTTGAGCGCAGCGTATCAACCTATTTCGCTGCTTACTAGTGACGATGGTTCAAGTCGGAACATTCAGATTTCCTTAGTCATGGATGGTTGGCAGTGGTCGCTTTTGGTAGTAGGTTCTACTTCACGCCTTCCGTTCCCCGCTTCAGTCCCAGGGTTGTGAATCCTAAAACTGGGGGTGGCTATCGCCGTTACTCTCAACGCAATTGTTAAGGAATTTTAAGATTTCCGATTTTTGCATTTTGACCTTGAGTTCCCTGCCTTTGTTTTGTATATTTCTATACAAAGCGTTGGGACATATAAACAGTTATGGGGATGGTCAGGAGTACGCTCCATATATTCAACCGAGGGGTTAAAATCCCCACCAGGCGGTTATTTCGGGTATTGCAACCCTATTTCATGCCTGAACGTTTCGCACTTTAAAGACTACGTATGTCATATAGCTCTGAAAGTTGAAGTCATAAAGCGGGGGGA
>NZ_JARPLU010000342.1:0-2010 GCF_032349615.1 Limnospira sp. PMC 1279.21
TAAATCCTAAACTATGATCCGCCTTTCTCGACAACAAGCCAAGACGGCACTTGTTCAACTCAGCGATCGCTTTCAAGCTACCGACTACCATAGTGATCATCTGGCTATTCGCACTAAAGCCGCCTATGCAATGGGAGATTTTGGCGGTGCTATTCCCGGCTGTATGCAAGTCTTCTTTTTGCTGTTTTTCTTGACTAATATTGCGGGACTTGATGCAGGTTTAGCAGGTAGTGTATTATTACTTGGTAAAGGATGGGATGCTATCAGTGATCCGATGATTGGTTGGTTAAGCGATCGCACCCAGTCTCGTTGGGGAAGGCGTTACCCTTGGATGATAGTAGCTTCTATTCCTTTGGGTATCTGCTTTTTCCTGCATTGGGTTGTACCTCCTGTTAGTGGCTGGCTACTATTCGGCTATTATGGCTTGATTACCATCCTATTTTATACCGCATTTACCGCCGTATTTCTTCCCCTCGGTGCTTTGGCGGCTGAACTTACCCAAGACTATGACGAACGTACCAGTTTAATCAGCTTTCAATCAGCTTTTAAAATTGGCGGAAGTCTATTTGCTTTAGTGTTAGCCCAGGTTTTATTTGGATTATTTGAATCTCCCCAATTGCGATATCCTTTATTGGGTAGTTTGGGGGGATTAATGGCGATGATATCTGTCTATATATGTGTTTTTGGAACCAGTAAACGCTACTTTCAACAAGAAGCTAAACGATTGGCAATCACCCGACCTCCATCATTACCATTTTTACAACAAATTCGCATTGCCTTTAGTAATAAACCCTTTCTTTATGCCATTGGGATTTATTTATGTTCCTGGTTGGGAGTACAGGTAACCGTTGCTATTCTACCCTATTTTATAGTAGATTATATGCAACTAGCCGATCGCCACTTAACCCAAATGGCATTATTAGTGCAAGGGGTATCCTTACTGGGTATGGCTTTCTGGAATGCGATCGCCCAAAAAGTAGACAAAAAAACCGTCTATTGTTTAGGCATTCCCTTCACCATGTTAGCCGGAGTCGGACTATTCATGCTGCAACCCGGACAAATGCTGACCATGTATGGTTTAGGTGCGATCGCTGGATTTGGAATAGCTACCGCCCACCTAGTCCCCTGGTCAATTTTACCCGATGTTGTCGATCTCGATGAACTCAACACCGGACAGCGACGGGAAGGCATTTTTTACAGTTTTATGGTAATGTTACAAAAACTAGGAATTGCCCTATCCCTATTTATTGTCGGACAAATTCTCAGCCATGCTGGACTGTTAGCCACAGCCGGTTCCAAAGAAGCAATCAGCCAACCCGAATCCGTATTATGGGCAATTCGCCTGATGGTAGGCCCCATTCCCATTGCCTTTTTATCCATGGGGTTAGTATTAGCCTATTTTTACCCAATTACTCGCACCGTCCACGCAGCCATTCGTCTACAATTGCAACAACGCCACGACTAAATAACTACCAATGATAGGGGCGGCTGGTAGGGGCGGGTGCTAGATCCGCCCCGGTAAAAACCCGCCAACTTACGGAACTCGCCCTTCTTCTTATGTAACACCCCGGTAAAAACCCGCCAACTTACGGAACCCGCCCTTCTTCTTATATAACGCCCCGGTAAAAACCCGGCAACTTACGGAACCCGCCTTCACCTACGGTAAAAACCCGGCAACTTACGGAACCCGCCCTTCTTCTTATATAACGCCCCGGTAAAAACCCGGCAACTTACGGAACCCGCCCTTCTTATGTAACGCCCCGGTAAAAACCCGCCAACTCACGGAACCCGCCCTTATTCTGTTCGGAACCCAGATATAGCACAAGACAGAAAAGTTAGGACGTATAGCACATGACCCGATATCGGGAATGGCAATCGGGAACTCGTCAATGTCGGGATGCCAAACGTCCCGTCCTCAATCCCAACAGTGGCTGTTATCCGACCCTGTATAAAGGTATAGCACAAGACAGGAAAGTTAGGACGTATAATGGAGAGGACGAGATGACTAAG
>NZ_JARPLU010000343.1:0-1957 GCF_032349615.1 Limnospira sp. PMC 1279.21
AATAGTAGTTTGACCATCCCCTTATGATTGGGTTTAGTCTGCTAATCAGGGCTGACTGGGGTGCAGTTTTATGTTGTTTAATTACACCCTTAATCACTTCAGTGTGGGCTTTAACTGCTTTCTTGCTGGGTTTGATGTGGGTTTTGTGACCGATTAATCGGCTTGCCATTCCCCCTGTTTTCCCAGATTTATATTTTCCTACCGGATATTGCCTGATATTGAATCCTAGAAAATCAAACCCGGGTTCTTCAGGCTTGCCATTATACTCAATGGGATTGAGCGTGTGGCAAATTCGAGTCTTTTCAGGTTTAATCTCTAATCCTACAGGTTTTAACCATTCAGAAATTGCAGTCTTGCACTGTTCAATGATTTCAAGGTCTTTTGATATAACTACAAAATCATCGGCGTATCTTATAAGGTTCACCTGAATGGCTGTTCCTTTATTTGGATACATTTCCTTAACTAGCCTCTCCATTCCCAACAGTGCGATGTTGGCGAGTATTGGACTTATTACCCCTCCTTGGGGTGTCCCTGATTCTGTATCCTCGAATACACCGTTATCTAGCACCCCTGCTTTAAGCCATTGTTTCAGGTCTCTTTTCAAGCTGCTTGGACAATGAATTTTGGACAGTAGATAATCATGGTTTATTCGGTCAAAGCATTTTGTTATATCAGCGTCTAACACAAAATAACTGCTGTGTTTGATACACAGATAGATTCGTGCTATCGCATCCTGGGCGGACCGTCCAGGACGGAATCCGTAACTTGTGCCTTCAAACTTCGATTCCCATTCAGGTTCGAGAGCCGACTTAACCAAGGCTTGCCTTGCTCTATCTTGGATGGTGGGTATTCCCAGAGGGCGTTTTTCATCCCTTCCAGGTTTTGGAATCCACACCCTACGCAGCGGTTTTGCTTTGAGATTTCCTTTAATATTCTCAGCAAGTTCAAGCCTTTGCCTTGGGGAGATTACTCTCATTCCATCGACACCGGCTGTCTTTTTGCCTTGATTATCTTGAGTCACTCGTCGCACTGCTAGAAGCTGGGCATAATATGACTTCACCAATAGACGTTGCAACTTTCTAGCCTTTGCATCCTGTCCCGATTTAGCTGCTTGAAATATCCTCTTTTGGAGCTTAAAGACGTATCGCTGAACCTTGGCCCAGTTAATACTTCTCCATACATTCGTAGTCTTTGTAAGTTTTGGTTTCCCAAATCCCTTACTTTCTCTCGATTTCGTCATTTTGACTCCTACTAGACTCTATTCTTACAATCAAACCGTGACCCGTTAGCATATCCCTGTCATTACAACCGGGCGTTTGGCTTTTGGTCACATCTCACATCCTCTAGGACTTGCGGTTACACTTATCCCTACTGAGGTATCGACCATACTCTCAGAGTCCAGGAGGACTTAAAACGTTCCGTTTATATGGGCATTCCATCTTTAGATTTGTCCTCTCCACCGGGGTACTTTAAAGGTCTGTGTAGGTAGTGAAAGGATTCTCCTACTTTTCCCCTTACTCTTTTGAGCGCAGCGTATCAACCTATTTCGCTACAATCTACTTACGATGGTTCAGGCCAGACATTCGGTTTCCCTAATCATGGATGGTTGGCAGTGGTCGCGTCTGGTAGTTGGTTCTACTTCACGCCTTCCGTTCCCCGCTTCAATCCCAGGGGTGTGAGTCCTGAAACTGGGGGTGGCTATCGCCGTTACCCTCATCTCTGTGTCGTCCCATTTCGTTATGTTAAGAGTTGTTACGAGTTGTTACAGAGTGTATTGACCTTGGGTTCCCTGCCTTGATTTTTTATCGTATGATACTAATCATTGGGACATATAAACAGTTATAGGGATGGTCAGGAGTGCGCTCCTTATATTCAACCAAGGGGCTGAATTCCCTACCAGGCGGTTATTTCGGGCATTGCAGCCCTATTTCATGCCTGAACGTCTCGCACGCTTTCA
>NZ_JARPLU010000344.1:0-1949 GCF_032349615.1 Limnospira sp. PMC 1279.21
TTATTGGCCAATCTTATCACTGGATTGTACTACAATGTTTCTATTTGGTATCGATTGACCGATCGGACGCTATCGGGGGCTTGGATAGCATTGATCGGGGCTGCCATTACCATAGTGCTTAATCTTTGGTGGCTTCCCCTCTTTGGATTTTGGGGTTCTGCCTGGGCTACTTTGATATGTTATATGGTGATGCTTTGGATTTGCCATAGCTGGGGTGCTAGAGTTTATCCTATTCCCTACGATTGGAAAAGCATAGCCAAATATTTTGTAGCAGGTGCAGTTTTGTATGGACTTAGCCTTCTTTGGTCATCACCTTTCGATGCATTTTCATGGACTAATTTTCTAATTCATACCTTACTTTTTTTAACCTACTTGGGGTTCTTACTTTGGAAAGAAAAAGAGGTAGCGCAACCGATATGGGTACAAATCCGTAAAAGGATTTTCTAGTTATCCCTGTTAAAGATTTTAATTACTATCGTATTTTGAATAGGGTCAATCATTTATTTTTTTAACTTCAGAAAATCCTTTTTGAAGGGGCTAGACGATATAGTATTACTCGTATGAAGCAATCCGACTCGACAATTTCCCCTTTTGTAATAGAAAATCCTAATGCATAAAGCGGGTTCAAGTGCCTTCACTAAAGCTTAATAAATGAAAGGGTATAAATATGGCCTTTTTCAGCTTGTCTGAGGACTAAGAAATACAATCCCGTCGGTAAATGCATTACTTGCAACTGATTATTATCTGATTCTAGTGTCGTGGTCAATAGTTTTCTACCCAGTGGACAAAATAGTTCAGCATGGTAGATGCCTTCAAAAGGTTTTGAAAACTGAATCTTCAGTGACTCGTATACAGGATTGGGAAAGATTGTAACACTGGGATCAGATAGCGCGATAGTAGAATTAGATTTTTCTTCATATTTCCATAATTCGTAGCCATGACCGTTGTGACTTGCAGAGAAGAAAAAGGCTTGCCCATTGTAGTACAGCCAGTTAATATCCACATTTCCAACTTCTTGAATACCCTCTAAATTCAAAATTGGTCCGGTGTGAGATGGATTCCCATCACTTTGCCAAATTTGACCGTCCGCTTCCAACGTCGGTCCACTATTTGCAAGAAAATAAAAACGATCATCTAATCTGTAAAATGGAGCAGATGAAGAAAGTCCCAAATTGAAAAAAGGAGTACGAGTATTAATATTTTTTACCAAGGATGTGCCACTTTCCGTTCCGTTGGTACGCCACAATTCTGTGCCAGTACTGCTGTTCACGGCTTTAAAATAAAGCCAATTTTCATCTTCTAGCAAGGGTACAAATGCTTCATGGCTGTATCTGAAGTCCTTTAATAAGGAAGTGCCACTAGGTGTGCCGTCTGATACATATAGGTCATAACTATTTATTACTGATTGGGAGGAAAGCTGAAATAATACACGATTTTTAAATGCAAAGTAGTTGGGTATGTCTCCGCGCTCGGTCAATCCGGCTTGGGTCACAATCAAGCGCTGAGTCCCTTCTTCACTTCCATCACTTACCCACATTTCGAATCCTTCAATGCCATCATTTGCCATAAAAAACACCTTATCTCTATGGGCAAAGAAAGCATGAGGTTGGCTATGTGTTTGAAAAAAACCTGATCCTGATGTAGGGTTAATTTCTTTTACTTTATAAGTGGTGGTGCCATCGGTCGCAAATAATTCGATTCCAGTCCCTTCGTCTGCCGGAAAGTAGAGACGATCGTTCATGACTACACCATCAATATACGGCAAAAAATTACTGCCTAAAGATCCCTGCCTAATGTCCAATACCCTAGTTCCGCTTGAAGTACCATCTGTAATCCAAGGCTCTTGCCCATATGCTGGGGTGCTGATGAAAAAGATAGCTACTTCATCTCTCAAAACAAAGGCATCATGGAGGGTCTTTACAAAGCAATCTATGCTCCCTTGGCAAAAG
>NZ_JARPLU010000345.1:0-1938 GCF_032349615.1 Limnospira sp. PMC 1279.21
TGCTATCGTCGCATTGTCCGGGAACAACCGGAAAAATGCCGCGTAAATGTATCAGATAAGTGTTTATGGGAACACTGCACTTCCGACCTTTTTCTTTGGCGGTAATTTAGAGCGAACGAGAAAAAGTGGGTAATTGCAACAGACCCCTTGCCGTTTGACAAGAAACCTGCCATGATCATAAGAGAAAGGCACATTACGAGGGTTTCAAAAGGCCGGAAGCTGAGTGTTTATGGGAGCACTACAACTTCTAGCCTTTTTCTTTTGGCGACATGGTGATGCTCTACTATTGGGGAGGTTTCTATGGATTAATCCTCATCAATAGCGGTTCTCAAACTCTGACAAAAAGTGGCGATCGCCTCTAACCCATGTTCTGGGGAAGCCGCCGCCAGTCGATTCACAAAAGCACTTCCCACAATCACAGCATCAGCCCCCCAGGAGCGAACTTGTTTGGCGTGTTCGAGTTGAGAAATACCAAACCCCACACCAATAGGCTTATCGGTGAGAGAGCGCATTTGTTTAAGTAAATCCTCAACCCGGGTCTGAACCTGCGATCGCATTCCGGTAACTCCGGTAACACTGACCAGGTAAATAAAACCCTGGGACTGACGAGCGATCGCCTCAATGCGATCGGGGGAACTGGTAGGAGCCACCAACAACACCAATTCAATCCCCTGTTCCTTAGCTGGATATAGGAGAATCTCAGCCTCTTCTAGGGGTAAATCTGGAACCACTAACCCCTTGACCCCAGCATCCTTAATCTGTGCGAGAAACTCAGGAATCCCCCGATACAGAATGGGATTGTAATAAGTAAATAAGATAATCGGAGCCTTGATAGTAGGGCTAACAGTTTTCAGCATCTCCAAAACCCCATCTAGTCGAGTTCCCCGATTTAAGGAACGGGTAGCAGCAGCTTGGATAACTGGACCATCAGCCAAGGGGTCAGAGTAGGGAACCCCTAACTCGATCAGGTCTGCTCCATTTTTATCTAAAACCTGGAGGGCTTTAGCGGTAGTATCTAAATCGGGATCTCCGGCTGTGATAAATGGAATCAGCGCACATTGGCGGCGATCGCCATTAGCTGGACTCTCAGAGCGCAACTTTTGGAAACATTCAGAAACTGAGATCATTTCAAACTCGAATATGTGGGGATAGTCCGGTTAGCTTTTTGATTGCTCATCTACAGACCCAGACTCCCGATGGACAGATTTTTGCTGTTTTTCTTGCTCAACTTCAGCCTGAAGTTGTTGGAGTTGTTCCGGTGTCATTTCCGCTATGCGCTTCTCAATCACCGCTTCCTCGTAATCTTTGAGCTGTTGATTATAGGTCATGGTCTGGGTGACGGCGCGCCATAGGTAGGTGAGTAGCCACAGGACTAACCCTCCCACCAAGATCGCCTGACTCCAAATTCCCGCCTTGCTACTATCAAAGCCTGATAACTGAAAAACCCAGTACAACAGACCTCCGGCTACAAAAATGCCAATCCCAATCCCAATTACATCAATTCGTCGCATTAGCTTTCAATTTGTCGGGGTTGGGGACGAAAATTTAGGAATGGTGACAGCAAAATCAGCCCTGGAAATAAAAAGAAAACCAGAAAGTACATCAGTAACCGCTCTACGGAACCAGCTACATACCAGCGACTTTTCAGGTAAAAGTACAAAGCCCCAGGAGCCACCACCAGGTAGGTTCCACCAAGAATAACATACAGTAACAGTGTAATCAGCATAGTTGGGTGATCCGACAATCCAACGACAGTCTTTATAATTAAACCGCGAAAAGTGACCAGTGACCAGTTTTGCTACGTCACCAATGACCAGCGATCGGGTCATAAATATTTGTAGGCGCGGGTTTACGCCGGGTATATGATATTACAGATAGGCTGCTGCTGCTCTATAAAACTTAAACAAAACCGGACATAGCCGGATATTGATGTTTATC
>NZ_JARPLU010000346.1:0-1878 GCF_032349615.1 Limnospira sp. PMC 1279.21
TTCATTAACATTGTAATGGTCAACGGTGCGTTACATTTCATTAACGCACCCTACTTCTTCGTAGGGTGGGTTGAGTGCGTAACCCACCGCCAATTGAGAGTAGGAGTGGTGTTGACATTTCATTAACATTGTAATGGTCAACGGTGCGTTACATTTGATTAAAGCACCACTAGGGACTGCCTGAAGTGGTTATATGCTACAGTTTACAAGTCTGTGCGCGACAGAAGAGTGCAACCCCACTTTCCAAAAAAACCCCCCAATACTCATCCATCGCCATTCCGGGAAGATGGCCCAGGGGAGCTGCCGCCGAAAACGTGCAATCAGACCATGATATATACGACCCATTCACTCGCCATCCCACCTCCCCGCAATAGCGCTCCCATATTGTATCACCTGGATAGCTTCCATCAGGCAATCCTCCACAATTGATGTAAATTTGCTTCTGGACACTAAACCCGAAGCGTCCGTTGCTGTGTTTGACCCAAAGACCATCGATGATTCGCAAATCCTCGCAGGGAAAGTTTTTGATATCATCGTTGTATAAATATCCCCTGGTTTTTCCCGCCACCCTCCACATCATCTTAGTCGTTTCTTGGTCGGCTGCTTTCCACTCACCTGATTTCAATAATCTGTCGAGTTCGGTATAGTCAAAACCAGAAGAAGACACGATGGGAGTAATGTCTGCCACGGCTTCAGTTATCGACTCGAGTTGAGATGCGATCGCTTCTATCTGTGACGATTGGGATTGGAGTTGAGATGCGATCGCTTTTCTCTGGGATTCTAGTTGAGATGCGATCGCTTTTCTCTGGGATTCTAGTTGAGATGCGATCGCTTCTATCTGTGATTCTAGCCGTGATTGAGTAGTGGTAAAACCGTCAATTTTCCGGGTGGTCTCATCTAACTGAGATTGCAGGTGAGAGACCATCAACTGTGCGGACTCTACCTGAGACTGAGACAATTGCCAAACCCGCTTGGCGGCGGCAATGCGTTTTTTCTCCTTCTCCAAAAACCCGGAGGGTATCCCACCAATCACAGGGGGATAGGGTGTCAGGTCATAACCACACACCGAACAGGTTTCCACCTCATTTGGTGTATATTCCGTTTCACAAACGGGACATTTCGCCATCATTCCCAACCCGATACATCACGACAACCGGGTGCAGGGAAACCCGGCTTTATGCTATGATAACCCACCGAGAGGAACTAGAAACCGGGTAGAAACGGACATCTTTCGGATTTACCCATAACCCTGATAGAAACCGGGTTTCTTCACCTGAAGTGCTTATATGCTACAGTCTGCAAGTCTCTGCGCGAGAGAAGAGTGCTAACCTACGCCTTACCAGTCCCACACCAAAACCCAACCACCAACCAACCCCAACAAAACGGGCGGGAAGATGGCCCAGGGGAGCTGCCGCCGAAAACGTGCAATCAGACCATGATATATACGACCCATTCACTCGCCATCCCACCTCCCCGCAATAGCGCTCCCATATTGTATCACCTGGATAGCTTCCATCAGGCAATCCTCCACAATTGATGTAAATTTGCTTCTGGACACTAAACCCGAAGCGTCCCCTGCTGTGTTTGACCCAAAGACCATCGATGATTCGCAAATCCTCGCCGGGAAAGTTTTTGATATCATCGTCGTCTAAATATCTCCTAGAGGTTTTTCCCGCCACCCTACACATCATCTTAGTCGTTTCTTCGTCGGCTGCTTCCCACTGGCCTGATTTCAATAATCTGTCGAGTTGGCTATAATCAAAACCAGAGGATGAAGACACGATGGAAGTAATGTCTGCCACGGCTTCAGTTATCGACTCGTCGAGTTGAGATGCGATCGCTTGACTCTGGGATGGGAGTTGAGATGCGATCGCTTGA
>NZ_JARPLU010000347.1:0-1855 GCF_032349615.1 Limnospira sp. PMC 1279.21
GGCTAGGAGGGATTCGAACCCGGTTTAAAGGCTACAACCCCTATTCTACCGTCACACTGATGCACTCGAAAGCGATCGCACATTTAGGAGTTAGTGCAAAATGAAACCCCCTAGGTATTTAGCCTAGAGGGTATTGTGTTGTGGGTTTATTGGGGATTAATCATCAAGCTGGTAAAGAGCTCTGATAATTGCCTTAACCTCTGGTAGGTCTGGATTAATGCCAATATTAATCAGGATTTGTTTCCCCATCTCTAGTGGCAATGGTTGTTTTTGATGTCGTGTCAGGATACCTAGCTCTGTGGCAAGGTTGCGGCGTTTTTTGTACTTGCTGTCATTAATTGCCACACTGTGACCAAATGAGCGTGCCCTAATTTCCTGTGGTATCCCGTTCATCTCTCCCAATTGGTTGGCTAGATGTCGGAAAGCATAGGTTTGAGTAATTCCCCAATTGTGACGATTAAGCCATAACCTGTGATTGTTGTTAAAACTGTCAGGGTTCTTGGATTCTGTGATAGGCAAACAGACGTTATGAATTCCTAGGCGGTTAATCAAAGTCTTGTCTTTTGACATTGGAACTGCTAACCGTTGACCTGTTTTAGTGCTTGCCCCAAAGTAAGTAAACTCACCAATCACTAACACTAACTCAAGGTTATTAGGGTCAGATATGGCTGGGAAAGTAATGCCGTCAATCTTGACTGCTTTGTTTAGGTTTTGGACCGCTGCTATCTCTGATGGTCTTAACCCATACAAAGCACACATTGCCGATACCCAACACCAGCCATCACGTGCTTGATTTTTTAAAACAGAACGGTAATCAGTGTTACGTTCATTGTCTAGTAGGTTTAGTAGGGTATCCAAATCTACACTTTGGGATTCAGCAAATACTGTCTGGGTAGGGTTAATCTTTTCCATCTTCTCTAGTGCTTTTTTACAGCCAGCACGTTCCGCTACCTGTCTTAATCGATAGTACCTGTCTCTAAATGTTTTACTGCCTATCGGACTACTGCCATCCTGTAACGGGCTATATAGCGCTTCTTTGATGCCCTCCCAAGTGACGTAAGCATCCCAATCTGTGACTTTGTCAAACACATCAAGGAAACATCGTTTAAATGAACTTTGGTCACTAGCTATATCACGGGAACGTTTCCGCTTAGTGTTCTTGTGTACCCCATTAAAGTAATCATCCTCCATTTCTTTAAACACTTGACGATAGGTGATTAAGTCGTTTTCCATGGGAACTTTGGATTCATCAAGGATAGTAGCCTTGTACCAGTCCAGCCATTCAGACACCGACTGAAATTGTCCGTCAAGGGATTTATGAACTAACCAGGCCTTATCAACGGCCTTACGGATACCCTCAGAAGTGAACTGACAATTACATCCTCGCTGCTTACGCCCTCCCGTCTCCGGGTCAGTAGTGATGTCTAGTTGGATTGTCCCCCGATTGCGCTTAATCCTGACACCCTTGGGACATTGTTTGCGGGATAGGTTGAAAAACTCAAGAATATCCTCAAAGCCTTGATATGTACCACTATGTGTACTGTTTGTACTTGCACTCATTTTGCACTAACTCCTAAATGTGCGATCGCTTTTGAGTGCACTAGAGTGACGGTAGAATAGGGGTTGTAGCCTTTAAACCGGGTTCGAATCCCTCCTAGCCCGTTTTGTATAAACTCTGATTATAACAGCGATTATCGGGAAACACTCAACCCGATAGTCGCACTGTCAATCCCTAGGACTATCTTAATAAACCCGCCCCACCCCCGATAATTAATGTGGTGCGTCAGAACCATAAAATTGGCTGTTGACCCGATAGGTTATCCCTGTGACGCACCCTACTTCCTTAGAAACCCGG
>NZ_JARPLU010000348.1:0-1845 GCF_032349615.1 Limnospira sp. PMC 1279.21
TGCGGGATACCGCCTCTGTTACCTTAACGGGTAATAGTGCTATCGTCGCATTGTCCGGCAATAGCCGGATAAATGTCGCGTAAATGTATCAGAAATTCAGCAAGTTGGCGGTTCCCTGTTAGGTCCGCAAAATATTACAGAGTTTAAAGTTTTGTCGCCTTGTGTATCCTGAAAGGCAAACACTAAGCTAAAGTGATCGAAGATATACGATAATCCTGCTTTGAGCAAACCGTTTAATCTGCATGTGTATGTAGATACGGTCAAAACCTGATATCTTTGGGAGAACTTAATTCAATGTCTCATTCCGTCAAAATTTACGATACCTGTATTGGTTGCACCCAGTGCGTTCGTGCTTGTCCCCTGGATGTCCTAGAGATGGTTCCCTGGGACGGCTGTAAAGCTGGTCAGATTGCTTCCTCTCCCCGTACCGAAGACTGCATCGGTTGTAAGCGGTGTGAGACTGCTTGTCCTACTGACTTCCTCAGTGTTCGGGTTTACCTGGGTGCTGAAACCACCCGCAGTATGGGTCTGGCTTACTAAAGTGGATCTGATGGCAGTTACCCAAATCTTTTTAGGGTTAAACTGCCTCCGCACAGTTTCACGGATTTATTTGATGACTCACAGAGGGCTCTGTTCCCTCTTTTTTTTGTCTCCGTCCCCCTGTAGGTTGGGTGCAACCCAACAAAGGAGTAGGTTGGGTGAAGCTGTAGGTTGGGTGCAACCCAACAAAGGAGTAGGTTGGGTGAAGTTGTAGGTTGGGTGCAACCCAACAAAGGAGTAGGTTGGGTGAAGCGCAGCCGGGCCCAACAAAGCCCCTCTGTGTAGTAGAGTAGGTTAGGTGAAGGGCAGCGTAACCCAACAAATAGGGTTTGTATTTGTGTGGAAGGAGAGTCGAACCCAAGCCGTCAGTTACAGCTTGTTCACCAGTAGCTTAATACATTGCCCTCACCCTAAATCTGGATCCCAGAGAGGGAGAGGGACTTTGAGAGGTTATCAGATGATTTCTGAACAGGCTGTAACCCATGCACGCACCCACTAAAATTATGAAATATCGAAGAGCTAAAATAGAAGGTGGCACATACTTTTTCACTGTGGTAACAGACAGGAGACGAGAGTTTTTGTGCTTTCCCGAAAATATCTTATTATTAAGGCAGGCTGTCCGAGAAGTGATGGCGGAATATCCTTTCGATATAAATGCCTGCGTTATCTTACCGAACCATATACACTGCGTATGGACTTTACCAGAAGGCGATCGCGATTTTTCTAATCGGTGGCGTTTGGTGAAAAACTATTTTACCCAAAAATGCGATCGACAATATCACGGTCAAATTTCGGCATCTAAACAACAGAAACAGGAGAAAGCGATTTGGCAACGTCGTTTTTGGGAACATTGCATTGTGGATGAAACCGATTTTATTAATCATGTTGAATACATTCATTATAACCCGGTTAAGCATGGTTTAGTCAAAGCCCCAAAGGATTGGCAGTATTCAAGTTTTTTAAGGTATGTTCGTCAGGGTATTTACGATATTAATTGGGGTGCAGAAACGGAGATTGTATTTGATGCGAATGTGGGACGGGAATAAATTTTAATAAATTGGTATTATGTACCACACCCAACAGAGGGTAGGTTGTGTGCAACCCAACAGAGAGTAGGTTGTGTGCAACCTAACAGGGGTAGGTTGTGTGAACCCAACAGGGGTAGGTTGTGTGCAACCCAACAGGGGTAGGTTGTGTGCAACCCAACAGGAGTAGGTTGGGTGCAACCCAACAGAGGGTAGGTTGTGTGCAACCCAACAGGAGTAGGTTGTGTGAACCCAACAGGAGTAGGTTGTGTGAACCCAA
>NZ_JARPLU010000349.1:0-1837 GCF_032349615.1 Limnospira sp. PMC 1279.21
AAATCTTAGACCGTTTGGTTGAGACAGTGTTTAACAAACGCTATCAATCTGTAGCCCAAGTTTGGGCAGATTTACAGCCATCTGATGATAGTCCAAAACCCCCAACCCAGAAGTTTAAATTTGACATCGTTACGGTCAATTCAATGGGTCGAGAAATTAACCGTCGTCCCGGTCAGGCTGAATGTATTATCGAAGACCTGGGAAATAGTGTAACTCTGGAGATGGTGCTAATTCCGGGAGGAACCTTTATTATGGGTGCGTCGAGTGGTGAACCTAGAAGTTCTAATGCTGAAAGACCCCAACACCAAGTCACGATTAAACCCTTCCTAATGGGGAAATATCCGGTTACCCAAGCACAATGGCGACAAGTGGCTAGTTTCCCCAAACTCCAACGAAACCTGAGCCTAGACCCCTAAAGATTTAAAGGATTCAATCTTCCCGTTGAAAAAGTTTCATGGTATGATGTGGTGGAATGGTGCGATCGCCTCTCAAAAGTAATCAGCAAACCCTGCCGATTACCGAGTGAAGCCGAGTGGGAATATGCAGCCCGCGCCGGAAGAACTAGCCCCTTTCATGTCGGTGATACCCTGACGACAGACCTCGCCAACTACGATGGCAACTACAGCTATAGCTCAGGACTCAAGGGAGTCTTCCGCAAAAAAACCACCCCCGTCGGTCGGTTTCAAAGCGCCAACGCCTTTGGCTTGTATGATATCCACGGGAACGTTTGGGAGTGGTGCGCTGACCCCTGGCGCGACAACTACAATGGTGCGCCCTCGGATGGTGGTGTGTGGGATGGTAACGATAATCCTTCTCAAAACCCTGTTGAACGTTTAGTCAAGCTTTTGAAAAACGAAGAAAGGCGCGTGCTGCGCGGCGGTTCGTGGAGCAGCCATCCCGGAAACTGCCGTTGTGCCTTCCGCCACTGGCTCGTCCCGGACTTCCTCGGCAGCAACTACGGTTTTCGGGTGGCTTGTGCCCCCCCAGACTCTTAGCTCTTAGCGCTTTTGCGGTTTTGCCCTTTACCCTGCTAGCCATTTAGCCTTTTAAGCGATCGCAGCGAGCCATTTTTTATATTGCCCCAATTTTACACCATAAATCTGGATTTGTGTGTAAAGAAATGTTAAATTTAAATTGCCCGAGTGTAAACAACAACGATGTCCAGCCCCGAATTACCGATTATTCAGAATGTAGGTTGGGTGAAGCGCAGCGAAACCAAACTTCCCCCGGCGAAACCGGGTTTCTGTGAAAAAGCGGGTTAATTTTCGGCATTTATAGTAATGTAGTATGTAGGTTGGGTGAAGCGCAGCGAAACCAAACTTCCCCCGGCGAAACCGGGTTTCTGTGAAAAAGCGGGTTAATTTTCGGCATTTATAGTAATGTAGTATGTAGGTTGGGTGAAGCGCAGCGAAACCAAACTTCCCCCGGCGAAACCGGGTTTCTGTGAAAAAGCGGGTTAATTTTCGGCATTTATAGTAATGTAGTATGTAGGTTGGGTGAAGTATGTAGGTTGGGTGAAGCGCAGCGAAACCAAACTTCCCCAGCCGTGATCAATCAGGTTTCTGTGAAAAAGCGGGTTAATTTTCGGCATTTATGGTAATGTAGTATGTAGGTTGGGTGAAGTATGTAGGTTGGGTGAAGCGCAGCGAAACCAAACTTCCCCAGCCGTGATCAATCAGGTTTCTGTGAAAAAGCGGGTTAATTTTCGGCATTTATGGTAATGTAGTATGTAGGTTGGGTGAAGCGCAGCGAAACCAAACTTCCCCCGGCGAAACCGGGTTTCTGTGAAAAAGCCGGTTAATTTTCGGCATTTATGGTAATGTAGAATCAGGTATCT
>NZ_JARPLU010000035.1:0-36848 GCF_032349615.1 Limnospira sp. PMC 1279.21
TACCTGAAAGCGGGGGGCACGAAGCCCCCGTGCTTCAGCCGGGGGTGCTGACTGACCCTTGAGACTGCCGCGATCAAAACTGATCAAAACTGATAGGTCTGATCAAATCCTTAAAATATGTCCCTAAACCCAGCCCATGACGAGAGGAAACCGGGAAAAATGCTATATTATAGATGCGATACTTTGTTTAGTCTCTATGTCTGTCCTGTGGTACAGGAGTCAGACGGACACTAAGGTTAAGTATCTAACACCCGTCTACCCACATTCTAGGCAAAACATAACACCAAGTCTATAAAACTTTGGTAAAATTTGCCGGAAGTTTGTAAAGATTCGGTAAAGGTGTGTGCTAACGGGAATTAATTCTCAAATTTTTCTAAGGTATCGATCGCCTTTTGGTATTTCTCGAAATTACCCAAATCCAGATATAGGTCTGCGGACTTCTGTAGGTCAAAGATAGCGCCTTGGCGATCGCCAATTTGGTAGCGACTGATGGCTCGGTTATAATAAGGTTCCGGGTCTGATGGGTTGATATCAATAGCTTTGTTATAGTCATCAATAGCCCTTTCACGATCGCCAATGCGATAGCGAGCATTCCCGCGCTTAAAATAGGGTGCTGGGTTTCTGGGGTTAAGGCGGATCGCCTCAGTAAAATCATTAATCCCGGTTTGATAATCTTTAAGATTTTCGGAATAAATTAATCCCCGCAGGTAGAAAGCCCGATCATGAGAGGGGTCGAGGCTGATCACCTGGGTAACATCATCAATAGCCGGCCAGTATTGTTGAACTTTGACACGGGCAATGGCACGATTATAGTAGGCATCAACATATTCAGGATTAATGCGGATAGCTTGGGTAAAATCAGCGATCGCCTCAGTCAAGTTATTGCCGATCCTAAACCTTACCACTCCCCGGTTATAGTAAGCGAGGGCATGGTTACGGTTGAGGCGAATAGCTTGGGTAAAATCAGCGATCGCCCCTTGTTTATCTCCCCGTTGGTAGCGTGCTACACCGCGCTCAAAAAACTCTGTAGCAGTGATTTGACTAACAACCTCTTGAGAAGACCGGGCTACCACAGAGGGGGGAACTGCCTGAGTTAAAACTATAGTTGTCAATACAACAACAGACTTGCACAGGGCGATCGCATTAGTAGGCATAAGAACTTTATTTCTGAAATCCTGATTAAGACCATCTCAAGCTAGCAACATGATGGCATAAGTCCAGTGAAGTTGGCGCTTAATATTGTAGCGGATACGGACTGATTAAGTTACTAGGGGCTATCGGCACGCTAGGCTGTGGGATTTCACGCCTCACTATAGAACCGATAGCCTGAGCTGGTTTGGGCTTATCGGAAACCGACAGCAGCTTGCCACACAAAAGCCAACAGCAGGAAAAAGACGGGAATAACGGGCAAAATATCAACAACGGGGCTAAAAATCGAGTAGGCTTCTGGCAATTTTGCCAATAGCAGTGCTGCTTCCATGAATCAATTAACCTCTTACTAAAATATGGCTTACAGAATTTTAACAAATCTTTGCGACAATTCTCATTTTAGCGATGATTTGTCAGTTTATCGGGCTAGGGTTAGGATTGAACTTGCAAATATTGTGCGAACTCGTCAGTAAAGCGATCGCCCAAAATCGCGTCTCGGATACGGGTAGTAAACCTAATCAGTTCAGTAACATTATGAATACTCAGGAGAGTATAGGCTAAAAGTTCCTTAGCGCGTACCAGATGACTAATATAGGCGCGGCTAAAATTTTGGCAAGTGTAACAAGGACAAGATGGGTCGAGGGGGCGAAAGTCCTCTCTAAATTGGGCATTTTTCAAATTCCAGCGTTCTCCGGCCACCAAAGCCGCCCCATGGCGAGCCAAACGGGTAGGAATGACACAATCAAATAAATCTATACCAGATGCGATCGCCTGTGCCATTTCCCGGTAAGTTCCTATCCCCATCAAATATCTAGGCTTATGGTCTGGCAAAATGGGGGTAGTGACGCGAACCACCATTTCCATTAAATCGGTAGGTTCACCGACACTCACCCCTCCAATGGCATAACCTGGCAAATCAAATTCTACTAATTTTTTAGCTGCTGCCACCCGTAAATCTGGGTAAACTCCTCCTTGTACGATACCAAACAGGGCTGCCTCTGGTCGGTCATGAGCAGCTATGCAGCGTTCTAGCCATCTAACAGTGCGCGCGGTGGCTGCGACCACATCTTCCCTAGAAGCTGGATAAGGGGGACACTCATCAAAGGCCATAATCACATCAGCCCCCAATTGATTTTGTATCTCAATGGAGCGTTCTGGGGACAATTCAATAATTGCCCCATCGTGAGGCGATCGAAACCGTACTCCTGCTTCTGTCACCGTCCGCATTTCACTGAGACTAAAAACCTGAAAACCGCCTGAATCGGTCAATATCGGACCATTCCAGCCCATAAACTTATGTATTCCCCCCGCCGCCGCCACAATTTTCTCCCCTGGTTGTAGGTGCAAATGATAGGTATTGGATAGCACCATTTGAGCGCCCGTATCCAGGAGTTGAGCCGGGGTCAAAGTTTTGACATTAGCCAAGGTTCCCACTGGCATAAATCGGGGGGTTTCCACGATACCATGGGGAGTGACAAAAACTCCTGCCCTCGCGTGAGTGTGAGTGCAGCGAGTCTGTATTTGAAACGAAAATGATTGGGGCATGAAGTCTAACTACAAAACTGAGAAAATCAGATCAATTGATGACAATTAAAAGGGGCAATCATCATCATCAATGGGGGTATCCCAGTTATTTGATAGGACTTGATCCATGACTGCATCAAAGGCGGCGGCTTGTAAGTTCCTGGTCGCCTGGTCTTCTAAAGGATTAGACATAGGAACTAATCGCAGTAGTCGCCCATCTTGCACTAAGTCGAAATAGGTTTCATTATCGGAGGATTGTTTCAGTTCCAGATAATCAAAACTGTAAACATTCAAATACAAAGCATGGTTAGCAATGAGAGTAGCCTGCTGTTGATCCGCAAACACTTCCAGGATCTGACCTTCGCCTTGGCTTTTTACCTGGTTGTCTTGGATATGTATATAACGAACCCGACCGAGGTCAACCAGCAACTTCTGCATATCGCGCTTGTTAACAACGATTCCGGTATCGATAATACATGGAGCAGACACCCTGCAATTTAATTGATCGTAACTCATAGAGCAAAAGCCTCTAGTTTTATAGTTTCTCCTAAACCAAAATCGCCACCTGGCACCTTTACCTAGTTAAGCCGATAGTTATAAGGTCAGTTTCACGCAGAGAGTTTAGGACAATTTAGCACCCTAGGTATGACAGATTTTTTGCCTGAACCTTTGACCGTATAAGGCTTAACGAAGCAAGTTTTGAGAAAAACAGAGTAATTTTACTACTTCTATTGTCTCGCCACTTGCATTCTTCTCAAAAATCTACCCATAACCCGGTAGCTGAGATTATATTTCAGCCTGTCGGTGTTGGATATCTAACTTTATACACAATTGTAGCAAAGGTAGGACTGTGAAAGTCGATCTGATCAGATTTTCTTGATGTTTCTTGACTTTTGACTTTCCATAGCCAGGATGAACTATCTTGGCGGTATTAGAGTATATGTTTAGACCCCAACAGGTTTGATCTCAATTGTGGCACAACCTAAGAAATATTATAGAGCTATGGCAAAATTGAAGTTTAAGTTTTATGAGTTTTGAGACAGTCTGGCGATCGCTGATTAGGTATATGGTACAGCTACGAGCGGCTTTAGCTGCTGCTGTGGCTTTCTATACCTGCTTACCTATTCCTCCGTCTTGGACGTTAGAGTTTCGGGGAATTGCTAGACTCGCCCCGGTAATGGGGTTAATGATTGGGGGATTGTTAGGGCTGGCTGACATGGGTTTGCAGTTGCTAGGCTGTCCGGTCTTAACGCGCTCGGCTTTGGTGGTGGTAGGTTGGATTGGGATTACTGGGGGACTGCATTTAGATGGGGCGATGGATACTGCTGATGGGTTGGCTGCGGGTGACCCCCAGCGACGCTTAGAGGTGATGGCTGATAGTTTGACGGGAGCTTTTGGGGCGATCGCCGCCGTAGCTATTTTACTGCTGAAAACCGCCGCCCTCGCTGATTTAGACCGCACACGCTGGTTAATTTTGATGGGGGTGGCTGCTTGGGGACGCTGGGGACAGTTAGTAGCGATCGCTCGTTATCCTTATCTGAAGGCACAAGGAAAGGGAGCATTTCACAAAGATTTAACCTATTCGCCGTTAGATTTACTCCCTGGGGTTGTGCTACTTTCCGGGTTGAGTGGGTTACAGATTTGGTTAGAACCCGGACGCTGGCTGGTGGCTGTGGGTTTACTGCTTGGGGGAAGTGCGATCGCTATTCTGACCGGAACCTGGTTAAACTACCGTTTAGGTGGGCATACCGGAGACACCTATGGGGCTGTAGTTGAGTGGACAGAAGCCCTATTATTATGTTTACTGGTAGCCCTAGAGGGAGAATGACCAAGGGGGATTATTTTTTGGGTTCTACCCAAACTTTTATCCCCTCAACTCGTAAAGATTGCCCACGAGTACCACAATATTGACCATTACTACAAACCGGAACATCTCCCTTATTTTGAATATGGGCATTATAGAAAACATCATATTTCGGGGCTTCTGGTCCAGCCAGCTTAATCGCAAACCCTTCTATTTGGCGATTTTGTCCCGGTTCTCCCACCATTTGACCGTTGGAGGCTGTGGGACTATCACCAACTTGAGCAATATGAGCCATGTATTGTATATCCAAACCCGGAATGGGAGGATTAATCGCCATTTGGAAAGCCTCCAAGCGGCGACCTTGACCCTTAGTTCCAGCATATTCCCCGCCGCCAAAATCGCGATCGCCTAATCCCTGTAAATGCACTCTCACACGCAGCCCCACAGTTCCCGGTTTAACTTCCGGTTTCCCCGTAGGCTGACCGACAATGGCAGTATTGCCGAACACAATATTTTGGCCATCAATAGTTAAAGGTTGCGGGTTAATTTCCACACTGGGAACAATAATCACATCACTGGGGGCCTTCGTGGTGGTAGGTTCTTCTAGGATGACAATATCTGGGTTAGCCGTGGGACGTTCAACTGCTGTCACATTCAATGGCGGTTGAGTCGTAGTTGACCCCCCCGACTGACTGACAATTTTTCCTCTGGAAATAGCTACCCCCAAAGATTTACCAAAAGTATTGTCGAGAATTTCTGCCGATTTTGCCCACTGTTCATCATTGAGTTGGTCTCCGCTATTCACCAAGTTTAGTAGAATGTTGAGGGGGTGCTGTCCGGTCACCAATGCTTTTAGCTGTGGGTCTGATTTCAGATCAGCTTGGGAAATGTGCTGTTTGAGTTGTTGGGCTTGTTTGTGGGCTTGTTGTAGGGGTGCAAAGTCTTTCTGTTCGCTGTGGGTCAGCCGGAGAATTTGCTCTAGCAAGGATAAAACCTGCTGAGGAATGGCTCCCTCATCTGTAGCTGGGGCTACTTTTTGGTATAACTGCTGTAAATCTACCAGGGATCTCGCGACTACGGCGGTGGTTTGTCCCCGGTTTTGTAGTTTTTGTTGGAAATTGGCGAAATCACGGTTATAGTTAATCAACCCTTGCAGTAACTGCTCACTGATGGGAGTGCCTGAGTCTTTCAGGGCTTTTGCTGCTTGTTCTAATGCCTGTCCTAGTTTAGGGTAGCGATCGCCTAAACTGTTTAGATGTTGTTGTAGGTCGTCTGTTGCCATCATTTCCCCTCCATTACTGATCAGATCATCCCTCGGCTCATCATAAATTATGGCGATCCAGGCAGGCAAGAGGTTGGGGAAAACTCAACCCTGTACATACAACTAGACCTATAATCATGGATACCCGTGATCTGGCTCACCTAGTCAGTGGAGATTTAGATCAGATGCTGATCAGCCGCAAATCACAGGTAACACTATATCAGAATCACTGCCTTTATCTTGACAAAGAGGGATACTAAATATAGTTTAAACCCATTACAACTCCGTAATTTCACTATGCTGTGTATTCAAGATGTAGTCCAACAAGCGATCGCCACTGGTTATTTAACCTTGGAAGCTGAAAATCAACTCCGGTACATTCTCCAAAATTCTCAATATGATGCTATTGAACTCAATGCTTTTGCTAACTTGCAAGTAGCCGCCATGAGTGGACAGGTACGACAAGAATCTCGCGAAATTTTTTCATCTCAGTCTATGGCTGCTTCTCTTAACTAGAGGCAGTCTTAGCCAATTTCCCAATTCATTGAATCAACAGTGACTCGATAACTTAGTGACTGTACTATTTAGCTAAGTTAAACACTTGCCTTAGTCTCCATTGATGCTGCCCTTTTCAAGTTCATGTAGCCCCGTAATGAACGGATTATTTTGGCTGTCACCATGTAAGTTTTGCGTTAGTTAACTAACTGCCATTTTCTTTCTTGAAACCCTGAAAATTTACCCTTTGCCACTATCTGCTTGAGCGATCGCCATTTTTCAAAACTTCCATAAAATTGGATATTCGTTTTGCAGATGATCCGTAACTATACGCCCAATTTGGTCTATTTGGCTGACCTCTTCTGGGGAAAGTTGAATGTCGATAGTTTGCACATTTTGCTCAACCTGGCTGCTATTACGAGCCCCGACAATCGCGTTAGTTTGGGGTTGACAAATTAGCCATGCAAGTGCTAATTGTGCTACCGTACAGCGTTTGTCTGCTGCTATGGGGCGTAACTGATTAATTGCTTGTTGAACCCGGCTATAATGTTCTGGGTTTTGGATGAGTTTATTTTTGAGTCGATGATCTTCTGGATCAAACTGATGATTAACTCCGAATTTTCCGGTCAGAAGTCCCTGGGCTAGGGAAGAATAAGCGAGAATTGAGATTTTCTGTTCTACACAATAAGCCATGGTTTCCCGTTCCACATCTCGCCAAAATAGAGAATAGGGAGGCTGTATACTATCTATAGCCCCATATTGGCTGGCTTCTTCGAGTTGAGTTTTGGAGAAGTTTGAGACTCCAATGGCTCTAATTTTCCCCTGTTGTTTGAGCAAATTTAGGGCGGCCATGGTTTCGGAAATCGGCACAATTTCTGTATTAAACGAACCCGTTGGCCAGTGGATTTGATACAGGTCTATATAGTCGGTCTCCAGATTTTTTAAGGAGCGATCGCACGCTTCAATTACCTGGTCATATTGTAAATGGGTCGCAAATACCTTGCTGGCATAAATTAGGCGATCGCGTCTATCTGACAACGCCTCAGCTATCAGTTGTTCCGAGATACCATCACCATAGATTTCCGCAGTGTCAATGGTAGTAATTCCCAGGTCAACCGCCTGCTGCATAGCCTGGATTAAGTCGGCTTTTTCAATACCTTTCCACCAACGTTTATCAGCTTGCCAAGTCCCTAAAATAATCGGGGTGATTTCAATGTCCGATTTACCAAGTTTTCGTGTTTTCATTTTTCCCCTAGGCTGTTTTAGCTATTTTACTTGAACAATCAACCGTAATAGTACCAAAGAAAGCGATCGCCTTATAGCAATGGCTACTCAAGATTGATCCTTTGTCATCTCAAAGATAGATGCACCCTACCAGATAAGTAGCCAGCCCTCCCTATAAAAGTTCTCTCAAATCAGGATCATCCTCCAACTGAGGCAAGACCTTTTTAATATCCTGGGTGCGGTTCTTATCAACAATCAAAGTCACATTACCATCGCGAACAACCACCAAATCCTGAACCCCAATAGTAATAATCACCTCATTTTCATCACTCCCATACAGAATAGAATCTTGGGTATCGAGTCCCAAGTGACGGACTAATGCCACATTGCCATTTTGTTTCGGTAAAAGACGTTCTAAGGAATTCCAATCTCCCAGGTCATCCCAGCCAAAAGAGACTGGTAAAACACAGGCTTTCTGGGTTTTTTCCATCAGTGCATAGTCAATGCTGATTTTTTCAATGTTAGCATAAGCCTTGGCTCCTTCAGCTTCCAGGGCGGTAATCAAATCGGGGACATAGGCGCGTAATTCCTGAAGAACCACCCCAGCCCTAAATATAAAAATTCCCGCATTCCAACTAAACCGACCAGTAGCCAAAAATTGATCAGCCCTTTCTTGATCAGGTTTTTCCGTAAACTGGGCTACCTGATAAGCAGTGAAATCGCCAAAAGTGCCAATTTTTTCGCCCTGTTCAATGTAACCGTAACCTGTAGCCGGATATTGAGGTTGTAACCCCAGGGTGACAATTAGATCCTGACTGATAGCTAAATTTTCCGCTGATTTAATCGCCTCGTGGAAAATATCCGGTTTTCCAATCCAATGATCAGCCGGGAAAAAGCCAATCACGGTATCTTCCCCATAGCGACGGACAACTTCAATGACGGTCCAGGCGACGGCGGGGGCGGTATCTCGTCCTTGGGGTTCGGCTAAAATATTTGCGGGTGGGATATCGGGTAACTGTTGCTGAACTCCATTTTCTAGGAGTGCGGAGGTAATCACCCACAAACCCGGACCACCTTTACTCAAGGGTAGCAAGCGTTCTGCTGTGCTTTGTAATAAACTTTGACCAGTACCGTCTAAACTGAGAAATTGTTTGGGTCGGATACGACGACTCAGAGGCCAGAACCTCTCACCTTTACCACCTGCGAGAATAACGGGTATCATGCGATTTAAAGTTTTGAGCTTCAGTTGACTTCATGTTCAAGATTAAAGGATATTGGCGATTTTATGAGTTATCCCACCACCAACCAAAGACAACCTAAAGTCCTGCGGGTAATATTTTTGAGTTTTATTGCACTGATCATTACTAGCGCTTCGGCGACTTTGGGGGCGCTAACGGCTTTGCTGTCTCCATTGAAACCGGAACAGCCACAAAGTGCATCGATGGTTCTCAATTCATTATGGCGCGATCGCTTTCGGTTTCGTCTGTCCCGACCTGTGAATATTTTGGTCATGGGGATAGATCCCCCCCTACCACACGAGGAACAAGATGGGAAAGTTTTTGGGGGTCGCAGTGATAGCATGATCTTGGTGAATTTTAATCCGAGCGATCGCCATCTGAATTTGCTATCAATTCCCCGTGATACCGAGGTTTTTATCCCTGGTATGGGTGTGGGTAAGATTAACGAGGCTAACTATTGGGGCGGCGCTTCCTTGGCTACGGAGGTGGTAGCTGATACCCTTAATCAGGTGCAGATTAACCGCTATGTCCGAGTTAGCACTGGCGCTTTTAAGGAGTT
This sequence comes from Limnospira sp. PMC 1279.21, assembly GCF_032349615.1. Taxonomy (NCBI): domain Bacteria; kingdom Bacillati; phylum Cyanobacteriota; class Cyanophyceae; order Oscillatoriales; family Sirenicapillariaceae; genus Limnospira; species Limnospira sp. PMC 1279.21. The sequence goes on from NZ_JARPLU010000035.1 coordinate 9,255, forward strand.
GGTGAATTTGTTGGGGGGGGTGGAGGTGTTTGTTCCCTATCCGATGTCCTATCGGGATAATACCCAACAGTTGGAGATTGATTTATCTCCGGGATGGCAAACTATTGATGGTGATCAGGCTGATCATTTTGCTCGCTTCCGTAGTGATGCTTATGGAGATATTGGCAGGATTCAACGCCAACAGGCTTTAATGGAGGCTATTCGAGAACGTTTACAGAGTCCTGATGTATTGCCACGTATTCCTCAGATTATTCGGGTGATGTTGAAGTATGTTGATACTAATTTGGATTTTGAGGAGATGCTGACTCTGGTTAAGTTTGGGTTGAATTTGGAACCGCAACAGGTGCGAATGGTGATGTTACCTGGGCGAGACATGGGCGGATATACGAGTTATTGGGTGGTTGATGACGCGGCACGTGATCGCATTATGGCTCAATATTTTCGGGTTGATTCTACCGGGTTTGTCTTACCTGGACCATTACAGCGATCGGGTTATCAGGAATTGTCTAAACGTACTAAAATTGCCGTACAAAATGCCTCTGGAAACCCACAAGCAGCCGAAAGAGTCGCGGATTATTTGTTTAAGCAGGGCTTTAATAATGTTTATGTTGTGCCGGGGTTGCCTTATACTATGCGATCGACTCAGATTATTGTCCAGGGGGGAGATTTAGCTAGTGCTGAAATGTTGCAAGAATATATCGGTTTTGGTACGGTTAGGGCTTCTTCTACTGGTGCAATTAATTCGGATTTGACCATCCGGGTTGGTGACGATTGGCAACAAAGATTTTAAGCAGACATACCATAAATCTGCTTTTTTGTCAAGTGTTTAGTCAGGTTTATTGGGGTGGGAAAGGATAGGCAACCAGAGAAGGTTGCCCCTACTGACCCACTTAATTAATACCGTGATATGGCTTCTTCTGGTGAAATATTGCCGTAAATAATCGACATAATACCAGGGAGAAATTTATCCATTGTCGAAACATTGGTATAAATCAAATGCTTAATTAAAGCGGGAGTTAAGCGATCGCCTGCTACATCTAAACTGGTTTTGTAGCGAATTTCCCCATCATAGAAATTCATCTCGAAATTACCAATCACCATGCCATAATTAGCCCGGGTGACAAAATCCGAGATATTTTGGCGTTTATAGTCTGGTACTTTCACCGGAAAAATCGAGTAAACCGTGATTTGTTTTTCCTCTTCCCGGGCGATCGCATAGCAATCAAAACGACCATTTTTGCCCTCAATTCCCAAAGCCACGACTCGGCGATGTTCGATTTCTTTATAAACCCAACCATCCTCATTAAAGAACTCGATTAAGATATCGAACAAGGGCAGGTTAAAAAAGCGATCGTCTGTATATGTGGATGCTTGTTGATTTTGTTCAGACACGACCATTAGTGTTTAAATCTCCTCAATCAAGTAAGTTTTTGGTGAGCATTATTATGCCATCTTGTTCTCTGGTGTCAAGCCATTAGAGTCTATCCGATTTGATTTTTGGTCGAGATAAGCCATATTGCAAACCTCATAGTAAACAGGCGACCACCAACCCACCTGACTATAGGTTGATCTATTGAGTTTATCCCCGGAAATCCCCACAATTTTTTTGCGGACTCCCCGGAAACCTAGCGGATTTTTATCAATTTGTTTGCCTTCAATTTCTAGTAGGCTACCAATTTCATCTATACCCACACGACGGGAAACCCAACCCAAACAACGCTGTAGGACCTGACGAATTTCCTCCCGTTCTTTAGACTCGTATTTAACCACAATTTTTTGATCACCACTTCCCTGGCTGACGGTTAAGCGATAACAGCCTTCTGGACGATATTCAGGATACCATCCTAACTGCAATAGATAGCCGTCACCCACTGTCACCCAGTCTGTTCCGTTGAACTCAATTGGTTTAGCGGATAGCAAATTTTCATTAAAAAACTCACCATTGATAATGTAGCCATGTTCGATCACTGGGTCTACATCACCAAAAGAATTGTGCAGAATTGCCCAACCACTAGGGATATGCAAAGGTACAAGTTGTACAGACATAAATTGCGATAGCGTGAACTGTAGGGGCGGGTGCTAGATATGCCATTGGAAAAACCAGTCAACTCACGGAACCCGCCCCCGGAACGTCTGAAAAATACCCCTAATCAATAGCACGTTTTTCCTGTGGTAGCAAGGAAGTCTAAGGACACGCGCCCCTAAACTCCCCACTGGTGATAGTTGGCGACTGATAAGATGTCCCAGGTCTGGAGATGATCAGCCTGTGTTACGCATTCCGGCGGCGATACCGTTGATGGTTAATAAAGCACCGCGCAACAATTCCCCTTTGCTATATCTCGAATGAATTACGCCGGGAGTAGCAGAAGTTCCATGATGACGCAGGCGCTGGAGTAAAGACACTTGCAATAAACCGAGAGGAATAATTGTGCCATTACGCAGTCGCACTGAGCGCTGAAGTACGGGATCATTATCTAGTAACTGTTGCTGTCCGGTAATTTCCAGAACCATTTGACGGGTCAGATTAAACTCTTTGGCTATGCGCTCAAATAAATCCTCAAAGCGATCGCGATCTTTAGGATGACTCAACTCCCGCACATAGTGATGAGCCATTTCTAGGTCAACTTTAGCCAGGGTCATTTCTACCTTGGAGAGGGTAGTGCGGAAAAATGGCCATTTAATGTAAAAGTAACGGAGCAGTTTGATATTTTCCTGGGGTTCTTCTTGAATAAACTGCTCTATGGCTGTACCGACCCCATACCAAGAGGGTAGCAAAAAGCGGCTCTGAGTCCAACTAAACACCCAAGGAATGGCTCGTAAACCGGAAATATCTTTTTTCTTGTCACTTTGGCGACGAGCGGGCCGGGAGCTAATTTGCAATTGGCTAATTTCCTGAATGGGTGTTACCTGCTCAAAGAAATCAACTAGGTCCGGCTGTTCATAAATCAAAGCTCGATAACACGATCGCGATCGCACAGATAACTCTTCCATAATTTGATTCCAGGGTTCAATTTCATCAAACCCGGTATGGAGTAAACTGGCTTGAATCACGGCTGTGGCTACACTCTCCAAATTATACAGAGCCAGTTGAGACAAAGAATATTTGGAGGCGAGAACCTCTCCCTGTTCGGTAATCTTAATGCGGCCATTAATACTTTTACCGGGTTGAGCCAAAATGGCTTTGTAAGCCGGTCCGCCGCCGCGTCCCACAGAGCCACCGCGACCGTGGAAGATGCGAATACTGACATAGTAAGATTCCGCCAAGGTTTGTAGGGCTTTCTGGGCTTTGTGAATTTCCCAGTTGCTACTGAGGAACCCCGAATCTTTATTGCTGTCGGAGTAACCTAACATAATCTCCTGTAGAGAGGCGTTCATATCTTGGCTGACCTGCTGATATTTTTGGTAGCCACCCGCAAGCAGTGCGCGATATAGGGGTAACTCAAACAGGTCTTTCATTACTGAGGGGGCTTTTTTAAGATCCTCTACGGTTTCAAACAGGGGTACTACCTGCAAATTACCAATTCCTGTGGCCGGATCATACAGTCCGGCTTCCTTGGCTAACAACAGCACCTCTAGCAGGTCACTAACATCATGACTCATGCTGATAATGTAGGTTTGGCAAATTTCCTGACCAAATTCCTGCTGTAATTCTCGCATGACCCGGAAAGTGTTAATGGTTTCACAGGTTTTTTGGGAAAAGGGTAACTCGGCGGGAATTAGGGGGCGGCGGGTTTGCAATTCTGTGATTAGCCACAGGGTGCGCTCGGCTTCGGTGAGGTCATCGTAGGGCCTGGCTAGTAGTTGCAGATAGTCTACAATTTCATTTAAGGCTGTACTATGTACGGAGGATTCCTGCCGCATATCCATCCGCGCTAGATAAAAGCCGTAAATTTCTACCTGACAGATGAGGTTCTCTAAATCTCGGCATTGGATACCTGTGGCTAGTAGGTTCCGCTCGATTAGCTTTAATTCCTTCAGAAATTCCGAGCCTGAATTGTACAGACTTCCGGCGTTTTCTTTGGTGACAATGCGCTCGCGTTCCCTTTCTACTTCGTTACTGGTAGAAAGTCTCTGATTGCGATCGCGGGTATTTTGTAGGCGCTTGTGTATGTAGCATAGTTTGAGCCGATAGGGTTCTTGGCGATAGCGGATGGCTACCTGATCATAAACTTCTGGAAGTTGTACCTGATCGCGATCTAGAGATTCGAGTAATTCTGGTAAAATGTCACTCCAATGCAGAGATAGGCTCAACAGTTGACTTAGATGATCAACAGCCTGAATGTATTTGTCTATAATCATACCCCGTTGATAACAGGCTGTTTTCCAGGTGACTTCTGGGGTGACTGACGGGTTACCATCGCGATCGGCTCCCACCCAAGACCCAAATTTACAAAAATCGTAGTTGGGTGGTTTCAGGTGCGGAAAACACGGGTGTAGGGTTTGTTTAATCCTTTGGTACAGTTGGGGAATTACATCAAATAAGATTTCCTGGAAATAGTGCAAACTATATTCGACTTCATCCAAAACTGTGGGCTTAAACTGGTGCAGTTCATCAGTACGCCACCACAGCCTTATTTCTTCGGTTAGTTGTTCTTGTAGTTCACCTGTCCAAGTTTTTACTAACCCGGTGGCTTCGGGATCTTTATTGTCTACTTTGCCATAACTTTCGTCTACTGTATCTAGTTGCTGGAGAATTTTGGCGATCCTCCTCTGTTTGGTGCGGATTGTATGGCGTACAATTTCTGTGGGGTGAGCTGTGAATACTAACCTAATATCGAGTTGATTTAGTAGCCGCTGAATCACCTGGGAGGGGACGTTTAGCCTTTGCAGCATCGGAAATAGGTTATGGAATGTGGCTAAATCGCGATCATTTTGGCGTTGGCTAGTTTGATTTAATAGCTCCACTGGTGTTTCTTCGGCTGTGGAAAAGCGCTGATGACGAGTTTCAAAAATGGAGCGATTCGACTTGTCGGCGGGACTCTCTGGTGCTCCTTGTTGTTTGATCTGAGCATAGGCTAACTCTTGCTCGCGCTGCTCATAATGTTGCTCGACTATGTTGATCAGTTGAAAATACAAGGCAAATGCTCGCGCTGCTCTAATGGCTGCATTGATATCAAGCTCTTTGATAATTTGCCAGACATTGGCTTGTAAATCCGGCGATGCTTGTCCTTCTGGTGAGGTCATCGATCGCATCTGTAGAAGTAAATCTACCAATTGCTCTCCGCACTCCTGACGTAGGACACTTTCCCATAAATCTTCGACAATTTTTAGGCGATTCCTTAACAACAGTTCAGAAGCTCCTGCAGTGACGTTAGATGACACTACTGCGCTAGGGATTGGTTCTGAGGATTGGACCAGTGAACTCATAGGGCCTGTTCCGTAGTTAGCAAGAATATCTTAAACATTATACTTGCCCGGTAGACATTCGGTGAAATATCTCCCCAGAAATTTCTAAGAAACTCCCATCATCACACTATCAAATTTTCGATGATTGTATCTAATTTATCAATTAAATTAGCCCCGGTTGTGCTATAATCAGTGAGAGGCATTTTGGGGACATATTGCCAGATATATTTACCCCAGGTAATCGGCTTTCCCCCTAGGGTAAATATCCCCTCCCATCAGCCCTTATTCATCAATTCGGGCTGCTGAATTTATTACCTGTATTTGGTGAGTAATTATGGGGCAAATAAACATCCAGGGAAGGTTGGGAGGCTAGTAGCTTCCCTGGTTAGGAAAATGGAGGACGGGTAAGCGCGCGCCTCGGAAAACTTCCTCGCTACCCTCACTGAGACTCAACACCAACTCTTGCACTATAGGAATGGCAGCAAAAGCCACAACCACAGGGGTTGTGGCCAACCCCAAAAGCAAATCGGAAGGTAAAAGGGGGGTTTTCGGGGCTATAGGGTCGGAAACAGGGGTATCATCAGCAGAAGACATCTGTAACTTGCCTCAACAGTTGGTTAAGCTAACTATGCCAGAAGATGTGATCCGGGGCAACCTTCCCGTCAGAGAGGCCGCTGAGTTATGCTGAATATGTGCGGGCGGGTCGCTACCGCGTCCCCTGGGAAAATTGACTATGGGAATATGTATAATGGTATTGTCGGGGCTTAATTAGCCGGTTAGACTCTCGAAACGAACATAAAAACAGTAAGATCGTGGCAAGCAGTGGCCTGTCTGGTGCTGCCAAGAGTTGGGAAGCGAGGTCAGTTGGTTCTTTCAGGAGTTTAAGCCTGAGAGTACCCATGAACCCGGAATTCGGAATTGTGTAGATTGTAACTTATTTTGGCGTAATGTAGCGCGTGGTTAGGGATTATTCAGGATTAACGCAATGGTCAATTGATGCGATCGCCACAGCCGGGGTTGAGGTACAGACCAGGTTGCGAGGGAATCATTTACATATTTTGTGCGAGGGACAGCCCTCTCCTCGAGAGACGGTGGTGGTGTCTCAATTCAAGATGGCTTTAGACCGCACGCCACTAGAATCCTTGCTGCCCCGCGATGCGCCGAAAATTTATAAGATATTTGTTTCGGGTCGCGAGACAGGTGCTAAACGCCCGGAGTGGACGGTTAAACTGGATTATCCGACTTCGGCTACAGTACACGCACTGCACCCTCGGTCAACAGGAGATCAGGGTCAGGGTGTGGGACTGCGTAAATGGTTGGGGGATATAGCCGATCGCACATTCATTGGCGATCGCCAATCTTCCTCAACGACTACTGTTTCTGACCAGCCCCGGGTCATCATTACCCCGGTTAATGACACGGAGGCGGAAAATCAGCAGCCACCAACTGACCTAGCTACCCCTCCCGATAGTCCGGTGGAACCAGCCCTAGTGGCAACCCCGGAAAATTTAGCCCGCCGGGGTAATCCTGATGCGATCGCCAGTATTCTGAGCGAAATCCTGGGTGGGTTGGGGGTCAGCGTCAAAGTCAGCATTCGCAACCAGAAAAGCGACAAATCAACCCTATGGAGATCTAAACGGCGGCGGTTATGGGTACTGTGTGAGTCAGCCTACAGCCCGGACCCTTCCCTATTAGCGGAACCTATAGCTAGTAGACTGCGGGAATTGCAACTGCAAGACTTCCGCGATGCCTGCATTTTACTAAGGGTGGAAGGGGAAACTAAAGCGGATTGGATGCTACGGATTGACCTAACTCCCCCCGATCGCATTCTGAAAGATTGGGCGCGCTGGGGAGACTCTGAGGCGATCGCCATTCTGCTTAATCAAAAACTAGCGGCACTAGATATTGGACTTAGGGCGACTCTGAAAGAATCTACCCTACACCTGTTTTGTCACCAATTAGGAGATACGAAAAATCATCGTCGTCGCCTCTCCCCCCAGAAGGAAACCGTTGTCACCGCTTGTCGGGAAATTTTAAATGCGATCGGCCCCCAAGGTATTCGCGCCGCCACTATTTACGGCGTAGAAATCAGCCCCACAGGTAAAGAAGCCCAAAAGCCGACTTGGATTGATTGGCTAAATTTACCTGCTTTTGAACATCCCGACCTGCAAACCCCCACCCAGACCCTCGCCGCCCAAGGGGATATCGATGCGATTAAATTCCAAATTGAACGTCTGATTAACCCTGACCTAGAAACTAAACTCGCCACCGGGGGAATTAAAGTTCTGGCGTTACGCAAGGGGAAATTTATCCATGTGATGACAGAAGCGCCTACTTGTCCTTCTCAGTCTCGCGTCGCCCTCGTGATCGCTAGATTTTTACAAGCCCAAGGAATTGAAGGGGTGGAAGGAGTCCGCATCTATGGACGGCGGGCGGGTCAAAAACACCCCCTCTGGCGCTATGGTATTTCCTTAAAACCGACGGAGATAGATCAACCATTAACTGCTTCGGAAGATTTTATCGACTCAGAATTAACCGCCACGGCGGTGGGAGAACAGGTCGGACAGTTGGTATTTTCTCCGGCTATTAATGTTGATGGTGCAGATAGTGATTTGCCATCATCTCAGGTTTTATCAGCACTGCATCACCTGAGCGAAACCATTAGCCAAGTTTTGATGGCTTCTCAGTTATTTACCAGTAAAAACTGCCCAGATATTGTCGTTGAAAAAACCTCTCAGAGGTATCAGAAACGCGCTCTGGCTGTGGCTTGTGGGCTACTGGGATTGCTGATGGTTTGGCAGAGCGATCGCCTGGTGGGGAGTCTGCTTGATTCTATTGCTATGACTGCTATCTCTGCTGATATTTCGGAGGCGGAAACTGAAGGGGAACAAGTCCCTACCTTGACACAAGACCCCCCCACGGGTTGGCTATCGAGTTTACAGGTGTTGGCTGTGAGTGAAGGTGATGGGGTTTTTAATCACTCTGGTTTTACTTCCCGACCAGGAAAATCGGCGATCGCTGCTGCTTGTGATATTGATGATACTCAATGCCGTTTGTCGCAATTTGTTTACCCGACTTTCCGCAGCCAACAACTAGATGAACAGATTGTCCGCTATCAACAATATATCGCCACCCATAAAAGACCCCCAGATATACTAATTATCGGCAGTTCTCGCGCCTTGCGAGGCATTGATCCAGAGGTTTTGAGTAGGGGATTGGTAGCAGAAGGTCATCCGCCTTTACGGGTGTTTAATTTTGGCATAAATGGGGCAACAGTGCAAATTGTTGATTTAATTATTCGGCGGATTTTGCCCCCTGAACAATTGCCTCAGTTGATTATTTTAGCTGATGGGGTGCGGGCGCTAAATAGTGGTCGAGAAGACCGGACTTATCAGGCGATTTCTGCATCAGAAGCCTATCAACAAATTAGCCAAGGAACTTTTCAAATTGTCCCCCCAGATTCCTTTGAACCACCCCCAAATCTTCAGGAAACTTTGATAGCATTGACGGAAAATGCCCTAGACGGAAGGTGGGACCAACAGCAGTTTCAACAGGCTATTCAAGAACAAATTTCCCAGGTATCCCAAGCCTATAGACAGCGCGATCGCTTCAAGGCAGTTTTACAATCTATTGCTAATGGTCGCGCCTTTGCTACCCCGCCAACCCCCTCGGAACAACAGGAATTAGCCGAGGCAGAAACCGAGGAGGAAGCTAGATTTTTGCCCAATGGATTTTTGCCTTTATCGGTGCGCTTTGACCCGGAAATTTACTATCAAAATCATGCTAAGGTTTCCGGTTATTATGATAGCGATTATCAAAATTTTCAATTAGACGGCATTCAGACCCAATCTTTGAAGAATATAATCGCTTATACTCAATCATTTCGGATTCCTGTGGTATTTGTCAATATGCCACTAACTGATCATTATTTTGACCCGGTTCGCAGTGCCTATGAGGAGAAATTCCGTGAACACATGGAGAGGGTGGCTGCTGAAACGGGTTTGGTTTTTCTCGATTTGGGGTGGCGCTGGTCAGATAGTTATGACTATTTCTCTGACCCTAGTCATCTCAACCGCTATGGCGCGATCGCTGTGGCTGAATATTTGGCGACTCAAAAGGTGATTCCTTGGCCGGATAATGATATTATAACTAATCCTAAACTATAATACACTCTAGTTGTAATGATGATAGCCTTAACTGAAAGTTTACAATTTCTTTTAGATGAAGCGACGGCGGAACAAAATGTGCCGGGGGGAGTTCTTTATGTGGCAACCCCTGAAGGCAAATATGAGATAGCATCGGGTTTTTCTTATGTTACCAAACGCCATAAAGTCCAGCGTCGCGATCGCTTTCGGATTGGTGGTATTAGTCAGGTTTTTGTGGCTACGGTGGTTTTACAATTATACCAAAATCGTAGCCTTGATTTAGAAGATAATTTGACGAAATGGCTGGATCAGGAAATCTGCGATCGCCTGGAAAATAGCGATAAAATTACCATTCGACAATTGCTTAATCATAGCAGCGGTTTAGATGATTACCTGGAAACTGATGAGTTTCAACAAGCCGCTAGTCAACGGGAAAAAAATCAGTTTTTGACGGCTAAAGAGGCTATCTGTTTGGCAGATAATTTAGAATCTCTGGGGGTTCCTGGCGCGGGTCATTGTTACTCGAATACTAACTATATTTTGCTAGAGTTGATTGTGGAAGCAGTAACCGGAAATCCTCTGTATCAAGAAATGCGATCGCGGATTTTTGACCCCCTCGGTTTAAAGGATACCTTTACCGAATACCGCGAAACTCCCCCCCCGAAACACAAGAGTTGTCAAAATTGCATCAGTCCGGAAAAATTAGGCACTGGTTTAGGCGATCGTGGCTTAATTTCCAGTGCTTATGATGTGGGAAAATTTGCCGAAACCCTATTTATGACTGATGAACTCTTAAATGAGGATACCTTTGATCAAATGATTAATTGGTTTCCAGATAATGAGGGGGGTTTTTATGGCTTAGGAGTTAATAGTTGGGATGCTAAAGAATGGGGAGATGTTTGGGGATACACTGGGGGAATAGATGGTTATTCATCAGCCTTATGGCATCTTCCTGATGAGGAAATGACTATTGTAGTTTTGCTGGATGAAGATACTAATACCACTCCCGATTATATCATTGAGCGGGTTCTGGCAGTTATTCTTGAGGATGAATTTTAATCGACTGTAGTTAAGTAACCCTCTCCCCCAGCGAGGGGGTTCTGAAAACCATCTAATTATCTATGGTTGATTATTAATTACTTGTCCTCGACTGGTAAAAGCTAACCCCTGGGTTCCTGATACACCAATCATTACTGATTCCATTATCGGTTCAGAAACGGCGCTTTCTGATACCCATTCAACCAGAAAATTAGCACCAGAACCCCCGCTAGTATTGCTTTGTTCAATAAAAAACTCCATGCTGGCGAGAGGTGGCATTTTCAAGGCACTATCAAGGTAATTTTTAACCAAATTACCATCAGTATTGTAGTAACTCACAGAAGTGATAATGATGGGAGAATTTGGGTCTGTATTGCGAATACTAAGTGTACTGGCTAAATTATAAGCCTGTTGGGTGTTTCGGAAATAGATATGAGAGTAAACCGGAATATAAACAGTTTGTCCTGCTATAGCTTGAATTTCACTAATATCAATGGTTTGAGCCGCATCGGTAAATTTTTCGGTTGTAGTTGATTCTAACCCCGATTGTTGTTGACCTGTTATGGTACTTGGTTGGGGTGTACAGGCGACTAAAATCACCGCCAATATCGCCCCTATAAATATGTTGATTTTCATGATAATTTTACCCCGCAAATTGAGATTTTTAATTTTCTGACTCCGCCATTAAATCAAGTTTATTAGCTAGAGGTGATAGGGATAGACCCTGAACCAGTAAAGATACAATCACCATAAAAAAGATGACATGAAAAATCTGATTAGCACCTTGAATACCAGCGGTTAAAGGAAAAGTTGCTAAAACAATGGGAACAGCCCCCCGTAAACCTACCCAAGAAACAAATAGTTTCTCTTTTATTGGCATCTTTACTAATGATAGACAAGAAAGGGTAGCAATGGGACGCGCCACGAAAATTAAAAATAAACCCATTGCTATTCCCACCGCAGCGATAGGAATAAGTTGGGACGGAATCACTAGCAATCCTAGGTTTAAGAACATGATAATTTGCATCAGCCAAGCTAGGGCTTCATAGAAACTAAAAATATTTTTTCCTGCACTAGGAAGGTGGGAATTGCCAACCACTAAACCTGCTATATAAGCAGCCAGAAAACCATTACCACCGACAACGGTACTTAAACCATAGGTCAGCAAAGTTAGAGCGAGTGTCATTACAGAATATAGCCCTTCAGCAGTTAAATTCATGCTACGAATGGCCCAAACTGTCCCCTTGCCCAAGCCATATCCCATCGCCAGGCCCATCAACATTTGCATAATCACCGATAGGATTAAAGACCACAATGAGAACTGCCCTTGTTCCAAGATTTGCACGATTTCAATAGTTAGTAAAGCGGCCATGGGGTCATTACTGCCAGATTCAAATTCTAGCAAAGGTTGCAGATTTCCCCGCAGACCTAAATTACCCGATCGCAAAATTGAAAATACGGCGGCTGCATCAGTAGAAGAAATAATCGCCCCTAACAATAATCCTTCAGTTAAATTAATTCCTCTTACGCCAATATTAAAGGTGGAAAAGGAACCCAGCATAAACCAAGCAAAAATCCCTAATAAAAGAGTGGTTAACCCGACTCCTACTGTAGCGAGAGTGAGTCCGGGAATTAACACGGGACGAATTTTCGCCCACTTAGTATCTAGTCCGCCGGAAAATAAAATAATAGTCAGCGCCATATCTCCGATAGTCCTGGTTAATTCGGGATTGTTATATTCAATAGCGCCTATACCTTCGGAACCCGTGACAATTCCAATCATTAGGAACAGTAGCAAACTAGGAACACCTAAGTGAATGGCAGCTTTACTAGCAATGACACTAGCTAACAGCAGGATAGCAATGGCAATAGATAAATATTCGATCGCAATCATCTAAAATTTCGGTTAAGGTTTGGCGGAAACTGCTAAATATATAGCAATCTTTTTGAAAAAAGACAAGGGAGGAATTTTCCTGGAGGTCTTTATGTCATATAATAGCTGCTAAGATAGTCCGACTGTGGAGATCAGTTGCAATGAACAACCATGATGTCATTCAGTGTAGCAGTGACAGTTGGGATTTTGCCATCAATCACCGCCCAACAACGGGTTTAAATGTTCACCCCACCGCCGATGATTTGATTTTATACTTAGCCCAGAAAGCGATTGAATTTCAGCTTCCCCCCCAGATTAACCGATTTAGTGACCTTTCGACACAGTGGCATGAGGAAATCGATCGCACTTTTGGTAGCTACCAGCAAGCCTGTGTGAGGGTTAACCAGCTTTTACTAGCCCTTCATCAACTTAGGGCGATCGCCCATTGTTGTCACCAAAGCCCCATTGGTAAAAAACTCCCCGCCGCGCTGTATGTGCATATTTCTGCCCTTAACCGCCTTGACCCGCTGCTGCGCCTGTATGAACATCTAGCCCGCCAAGCGCTTAACCCAGTTCCCCCCACAACTCTGATTAAATTTCATACGGATAAACCGATTATTTCTTATTTATTTTACCCAGATTTTGATACAGATGCTCACCCGGATTTAGCCACGAGTTATCAAGTGATAGTCCCTAGGGGTAGAGTAAATTTTTCTAACTATACTAACAGCAATAACCCGCCTATCCTACACCGTAAAGAAACTTTTGTGGCGGCGGACTATCCCCTTTATGACAGTTTTTACCAATTAACCCAGATGGAGGAAAAGCTAGGATTGTTGAGTAAAAAAACTCGACTTTATAGCAGTATTGGAACCCGCCAAGGTTGGTTAAATCATCTGGTTAGATGTGGTGTGGCGATTCAGGATCATCAGGTGGTGTATCTGTCTGATCAGGAATGGGAAACAGCTACGATTACTCCTCGCATTGAACGCCACAAAGCTGCGATAATTCGGAAAAGTTTATCTCGCCCTGTACGCCTGGCGCTGGAAGCGGGATTATTTCGGGAAAATAGCAGTTTCTTTGATTATGGTTGTGGTTATGGAGGTGATTTAAAACAAATAAGCGATCGCGGTTATTTATCAGCAGGTTGGGACCCTTACTATTCCCCAGAAACTGCCCAAATTGTATCGGAAATTGTGAATCTGGGTTATGTGATTAATGTGATTGAATGTCAGGTGGAAAGACGGGAAGCATTAATTCGGTCCTGGGAGTTAACGGAAAGGGTGTTAATTGTGGCGGCGCAAATTTTGATTGATGATTGCGATCGTGGTATTATTGCTTATGGAGATGGGGTGATTACTAATCGCAATACTTTTCAAAAGTATTACCAGCAAGAGGAGTTGAAAATCTATATTGATCAGGTTTTGAATGTGGATTCAATCCCGATTGATTTGGGTGTTTATTTGGTATTTAGAGATGAATCAGAAGCTGAGAATTTTCGCGCCTCCCGATTTCGATCGCGAGTTTCTTCTCCCCGCATTTGTGTCCAGGTTAAGCGTTTTGAAGAATATCAAGAACTCCTGCAACCTTTGATAGAGTTTTTGTGCGATCGCGGTCGGCTTCCGGTGGGGTCAGAACTGCCACAAACTTCCGAAATTGAGGCAGAATTTGGAACTATTAAACGCGCTTTTAAGGTAATTATGCAAGCCACTAACTCACAAGAATGGGAAAAAGTAGCAGATCGTCGTCGCCAAGATTTGCTGGTTTATCTAGCCCTCAGTCAGTTTGGAAAACGTCCGAAATTGTCGGATTTATCTGCACAGGTCAAAAATGACATTAAAGGGTTATTTGGTAGCTATAAGAAGGCTTGTGCTTTGGCTGATGTCATGCTTTATAGTATGGGGAACCCTGATATAATTGCTGAATGCTGTTATCATAGCGAAATAGGTCAGAAGCGCCCAAACTCCCTTTGGGTTCATATTAGCGCCCTAGAGAAACTCGACCCCCTGTTAAGGGTGTATGAGGGTTGCGCCCATCAGACGATTGGACGCTTAGAAGGAACAACGTTGATTAAATTTCATATTAAAACGCCGAAAATAACCTATTTATTTTATCCTGATTTTGATACTAATCCTCATCCGGTCCTACAAACCAAAATGGCGATCGACCTGCGAGATCTCCAGGTCAGTTATCGAAGTTATCAGGGTGCTAATGCTCCGATTCTTTATGCTAAGGAAGCCTTCGTTACCCCAGACTATCCCTCGTATGAAAAGTTTGCTAAACTTACCTGTCAGGAACAAGACTGGGGGCTTCTGGATGACAAATCAGCTATTCAAACCCTCGGAGGTTGGTTAAAATGTCTGGAGGAACACTGCGCGGAAATTCGAGGACATAGAGTTTATTGGCGATCGGATGCTGATCCTTATCAGGTTAAACTGATGAAATCAGCCCGCCGAAATCGTCGCCCAAAATCCCAATCTGTGGACGACCATACCGGAACAGAAAACCAGGAAACCACACCCAGTGAGGAGTAATTCATTATCATCTTAAACCTCTCCATAGTAGCATATTTTTGTGTTTTTTAACCTGCCACGACTCATTGATGATATTGATATTAACGACCCGGACAATTGCCCTTTAATTTTAACTAACTAGGAGATAAAAGCCAGATGAATGCTGAAACATTACTAGCATCTTATGCTCAAGGGGAGCGAGATTTTCACAAGGCTATTTTAATTGGCGCTCAACTTCAAGGGGCTGATCTTAATAGCATTAATCTGAATAAAACTAATTTGATGAATGCTACTCTTACTCAAGCGAATTTAAGTCTAGCAGAAATGATAAAAGCTAATTTAATTAATGCGGATATGGGTCATGCTAATCTCCGGGGTGCAGATTTGACCAAAGCCTATTTGAATGGGGCTAATTTGATGGGGGCTTCTTTGAATAAGGCTAAACTATTTAGTACCAGTATGGGTGGTGTCAATTTAATTTATGCCCAGCTAATTGGCGCGGATCTCAGACAGGCTAACTTAACTCAAAGCAAACTGATTGGGGCTAATCTGAGTAATGCTAACCTGCAAGATGCACAACTAAATAATACTAATCTGATTGGTGCAGATATACGTGGTTCTATGTTACTCAATGTTGATTTTAGGGGGGCTAATTTGAGTAGTACTTTAATTAATGATGACACTCAGTTAGACCCTAAGTGGCGTGTGATTTGGAAAATTTCTAATCATGGGGGTCAAAAACATGATTTAACTAATGCTGATTTGACGGAAGCTAATTTAATTGGGGTGAATTTGAAAGAGGCTAATCTCAAGGGCGCAGATTTGCGAGGGGCTAATTTGAGTGGCGCTTTTTTGACTAATGCTCAAGTAGAAGGCGCTCAATTTAAAGGGGCGATCGGACTTTCGGAAAATGCCAAGTTTGACCTGAAAATTCGGGGGGCAATTGTTGATTAAATCAACTCATAAAAAGCGGGTTTTTGGGTTTATTTATTGGCTGTAAATAGCGGTAAATAGCACCAATAAACCCGCCCCTAAAGTCTGGTTTTGGTCACTGAATGTAGTTCATTTCGTAGCCAAATTTGTTAGGGTCAACTTCGTTTAAATTCAAATCTCCTAACCCATATTCAGCCCAGCGACGTTCCACCATTTTAGCGACATCTGGATCAGATTCTAAGGCTTCCCCCCATTCGTGTTCGGTTTCTGGGGGGATTTTGGTGGTCGCATCAATACCCATCCTTCCCCCTAAACCAATTTTTTCACTCGCAAAATCTAAACTATCAAAGGGGGTATGGGGGAGAATAAATACATCCCTTGATGGGTCAACTTTTGAGGCGATCGCCCATACTACTTGGCGCGGATCGCGGATATTAATATTTCGATCCACCACGATCACAAATTTGGTATAGGTAAACTGCGGTAAAGCACTCCAAAAGGCTAAAGCCGCGCGCCGCGCTTGTCCGGGATAAGCCTTATCAATGGAAATAATTGCGGCTTTGTAGCTGAGGGCTTCCATTGGTAAAAAGAAATCACAAATTTCTGATACCTGCTGGCGCAGAATAGGAGTATAAATCCGATTAAGGGCGATCGCCATCATCGCCTCTTCTTTGGGTGGTCGTCCGCTAAAAGTAGTTAAATAAATAGGATCATGGCGGTGGGTGACACAGTGAAACCTAATCAGTGGCGAATCTTCGACACCCCCATAATAACCCATGTGATCACCAAAGGGTCCATCGGGTAGCACTTCCCCTGGGGTGATAGTTCCTTCTAGGACAAATTCTGAATCTGCGGGAACTTCTAAATCCACCGTTTTACACTTAGCCAATTGTACCCCAGAACCCCCATATAATCCCGCAAATAACCATTCAGATAAATCTACGGGAATGGGAGTAGCCGCCGCCATGATAATCAGCGGATCAACACCTAGGGCGATCGCAATTTCTAACTTTTTACCATTTTCCGCCGCCTTCCGCAGATGTCTCGCGCCACCACGCACGGATAACCAGTGAACAGTCATGGTATTATGAGACTGTAATTGTAAGCGATATACACCTACATTAGGAGTTCCGGTTTCACAATCTTTAGTGATTACCAATCCTAAAGTAATAATTTTTCCCGCATCACCAGAATAAGGGCGAATCATGGGAATTTTAGTTAAATCTACCTCTTCTCCCTCAATCACCACCTCCTGACAGGGAGGAAACCAATTCCGCCCAGGTTTGGCTTTCACCACATCAAATAAAACCTTACCAAAATCTATCGCCTGGGAGATTTTTTTAGGTGGTTTAGGTTGCTGTAACATCCCCAGTTTTTTACCTAATTCTTCTAACTCCTGGGGCTGTTCCATATTCATCGCCCAACAGACCCTTTGTTCGGTCCCCAACAGGTTCACGGCTACCGGGTAAGCGGCACCTTTGACATTTTCAAATAACAGCCCAGGACCGCCACACTGTAGCATTCGGTTGGAAATTTCGGCAATTTCTAAATCCGGGTCTACCAGGGCGCTAATTCTTCGTAACTGTCCCCGTTCTTCTAATATTTTCAAAAATCCCCGCAGATCTCGTGCCATGATTTTTACAGTTTTTCAATTAACTGTTTTCTATTGTGACATAATCCTGTTAATCATGGTACTTATCAAACCTCAATTATGGTGCGATCGAACCATTATTGCCTCACTGTTCCCTCAACGGGAAATCACTATCCACGGAGTCCCGGACAGCCAGAGTCCCTGGCTCAGATGATTATAACCCTTAGATGTCCGTAGGTTTGCTGATGATCCTATCCCCTGATTATACCCAAGTATGATATCATTATCAACGTCAGGGGTATAATCTTGTTGGGGTGCGTGATTAGACCCCAAAAGAGGAGTAGTTAAGCCATTAGTCGGATGGGGGATCATAGTTATTGACGATGATCCACCCGATCGCCATCCTCCATGCTAATCTAAAGAATAGAGAACAAATTTTGACGGTTTGTGTAGGGGTATGCCCCATAAGTCGCTCGTGCCACAGACGAATAATGGAACTACGGCGGTTAATCAGATCAGTAACCTGATCTATCAGACCGTTGTGTCGTTTCAACAACAGCACCCGGAGTGCTTACATATCCGCTATCAGAGTGTTTCCTGGGAACAACCTGAGTATAAAACTAAACTGTTAGCTAAATTGAATCACGGGTTGGGTCAAGCGCCTAACCCCGAAGTATTGCTATCTTGGGTGAGATCTTATCTGAGATCTCTGCTAAATTCAGAAGCGATCGCTACTAATACCTTTAATCAACTCAAGCCTAAACTTCAGCAACTCCTCAATTACGATAAAAACCAACATCTAAATGCTTCGATTCCTAACTTAAATGGTAATGGAATGATTGATAAAGGAGCGAGTATTCTACTACTTGATGCGGAAAATATTCAGCTAAACGCTGACGCCGAAAAGTTTTTAGAAAAAATCTGTCATTATCCTTTACAAATTAGGGTGGCTTTTGCGAACTGGCGCAGTTTAGGCAAAAAAGATGCCGAGTTTCATCAACGAGGCTATCAGTTGATTCATGTACCCGCAGGAAAGGATAGCGCGGATTTCAAAATGGCAACGGTGGGGTCATCAATTTTTGTACACTATCCTACGGCGCGAGAAGTGCTGGTTTGCTCATCAGATCAAGCCTTAATTCATCTCTGTAATACTTTACAATCTCACGGTTTGACTGTTTATCATGTCCGCAAAGATCAAGACCAAATTGTGGTATTTAATAGTCAAAATGGCACGACTCAAAAATATTCCTTATCATCGTCCAAAAAAGTTATTCCCAAAGTGGAAGAATTGCTGCAACAATTGCAAGAGTTAATTGTGGCTGAACAAAAGCGCACTAATTGCTATTGGATTAAGCTAACCAAAATATCTAGCCTTTATCATCATCAACATAAATTGACTTTGAGCCAGGTAATTGCTGAACACTTTATTGATTTTAAAGTCCAGGATATTTTTCTCAAAAACCCTCTGATTTTTGCGGTACATAAAATCTCAGATCAATCTCAAATTTATGTAACTTTATTTAATGAAAATTTCACGATTTCTACGGATAGCTTACCACCCAAGACTGCCCATAAAAATAAATCAAACACTACACCGACACCAATCAAATCCACCGATGATTTAGAAAATGCGTTAGTTAGTATTATCAAAGAAATAACTAAAAAATCCCCTAATTCTTTAGTGGATGTCTCAATTTTAGCGAGTAATTTTATGACCAAATATCATGTACCTATCAATAAGTTACTTCGCCAATTGAATCATAGCAAAAAATTACCCAATTTTTTGGAGTCTTGCGGTTCCTTTCACCTCAAACAAACCTCCAGAGGTTGGCAGGTTGGTTTATTAAATCCGAACTGAGTTAATTTACCCACGATCGCCTGTCTGTATCTCTTATACTAAAAGGTGGATTGTCTCAATTATGGCCAAATTGTCATCACTAATTTATGGAGTTCGACCACATTCATATCTATGTTGAGGATGCCATAGTATCTCGCAACTGGTTTATCGACAAATTCGGATTTGAGGAGGTGGGACAAAACATCAATGATCACGATCATACAATCACCATGGCCAATGGTCCGATTTATATCCTCCTGTCCTCACCCCGCCACCCACAGAGTCCGGTGGCGAACTTTCTCCGCCAACACCCCCCCGGAATTGCTGATATAGCCTTTCGGGTAGACAATTTATCCGAAACAATAGATCGCGCTATTTCTGGCGGCGCAAAACTTCTGCAACCCGTACAAAGCCATGATAGTGCGATCGCTGCTAGTCAATGGGGAATTATTTCCGGTTGGGGTTCCTTGCAACATTCCCTGATTGAAGTTAAGGCTATTTCCCCCTATAAATGGCTTCCCGGCTGTCAATACCCAATTAAACTAAAGCGATCGCCGATTCATTTAACAGCCATTGATCATGTCGTCTTAAATGTCGAAGTAGGTGATCTCAATGTTGCGGCAAACTGGTACAATTCTGTTTTAGGACTCAACCCCGAACAAAGTTTTAACATTCAAACTGATTACTCTGGCTTATACAGTCAGGTGATGACATCCCCCCAAGGAAAAATTAAATTTCCCATCAATGAACCCGCCTCCCCAAATTCCCAGATTCAAGAATTTTTGAATTTTAACCGAGGTTCAGGAATACAACATATTGCACTGACGACAACCAACATTATTGAAACCGTTGGTTTTCTCAAAAATCAGGGTTTACAATTCTTATCAATTCCCGAAAATTATTATGATACAATCGAGGCTAGGGGAGCTGCTTGCCGACTACAGCAAGATTGGGAACTCGTCAAAAAAAATCAAATTTTAGTAGACTGGCATCCTTCAAATTCAGCATCAATGCTGTTGCAAATTTTCACCCATCCAATTTTTAATCAACCCACTTTTTTCTGGGAATTAATAGAACGTCGTCAGTCAGCACAAGGATTTGGTGAAGGCAATTTTCAGGCTCTTTTTGAAGCGATAGAAAGGCAACAGATAGACCGTAGTTAACCACCCTCAAAACCGCCTATTTATGCTCATACTTAGGAAAATATAATGACTGAACTACGACAAAACTTAATCACTAGAGACTGGGTAATTATTGCCTCAGAAAGGTCTAAAAGACCCCATGAATTTGCGCCCCCCTTGTCTAAACTAGAACCCTTACCTACCTACCGAGATGACTGTCCATTTTGTCCCGGAAATGAACATCTAACCGGAACTCAAGAGTGTTTACGACTGGCTGATAATGGTGGTTGGCGAGTGAGAGTAGTAGGGAATAAATATCCGGCTCTCTCTGATGTTGGTCAACGAGTTCGTCATGGTGAAGGTATCTTTAAATCCCTGTCGGGAGTGGGATATCATGAAGTAGTAATCGAACACCCTCGCCACGATTTAAATATTGCTTTGATGGATATTAAAGACATTAGCAATATTCTCCGGGTCTATCGCCAACGCTATGGCGAACTACGAAAAGACCCTAGAGTTGAAACCATCATTATTTTTAAAAACCACGGAGGAAGTGCTGGGACTTCTTTAGAACATCCTCACTCCCAAATTGCAGCCCTTCCTATTGTTCCCTATCAATGGCGCGATCGCGCTAGAGAAGCAGTCCGCTACTACGATGATACGGGAGAATGTCTTTTTTGTCGCACCCTAAAAGACGAACTCAAAGCAGGCGATCGCATTATTTACGCAGGGGAGCATTTTGCCGCATTTATTCCCTACGCGGCGCTTTCCCCCTTTCATACATGGGTTTTTCCCCGTAATCATGCTTCTTCCTTTGATGAAATTACGGATTTAGAAATAGAGGATTTAGCCCAAACCCTCAAAGTAGTAATGTCTCAATTTTATTTTGGTTTAAACAACCCCGATTTTAACTATACCATTCGTTCCATACCCACGGCTGAACAGCGCACGGATTATTTCCATTGGTATATTGCCATCATTCCCCGCGTTTCCTTAACCGCCGGCTTTGAACTGGGAAGCGGAATGTATATTAATACATCTGTTCCCGAAGAAAGCGCCGAATTTTTACGCTCTGTCAAAATTCCCTCTAGTATTTGAAAGATTGCTGTGGGCTGGTTCTGAGGGCCGCCTACAGGAGCAAAAAAAAGCGACCCAAGAGGCCGCTTATATCTGATGAAAACCGCGTTCTGAATTGTTAGCCTTGTTTTAGACACTAATCCAGTGAGATACTACGAAAGATGAGTGAGCTTTGATGCTCAAAATAGGTAAGTGTTATATATGATCCCAAGTTTTCCCAGATTTGGCAGTGATCGCGATCAAATAAATCAGTGAATTTACTGATGGAAATTGGTGATGGGTTTCATACCCTAAGTGCGATCGCCTCATGGTTAAAGTTGTGTTCCAGATCACATCTTCCGTCAAGCCAAGGATTTAGTTAATAGGCTCGGTATTGCCACCCCTTACCCAACCGGTGCGACCTTCATCAGTGGCGGCGCGAACCCGCTGCCATTGTCTATCCTGGCTATCTTCCAAAACGATAACCTCTTCCTGATATCCGACCCCACCGACCCGGTTAGCATCAAGGCTAGGACTATCCCTGATAATTAACCCAATGGGTTGAACCACGATCGCCCGATAGGTCCCCTCCTCTAATTGTGGCTCAGGTTCAGGCTCAGGCTCAGGAGTAGGTTCAGGAGTAGGGGTGCTGGCTGTTTCAACCACCACTGGTTGATCAGTAGCAAAAGTCGGTCGTTGGGGGAGTTCCGTCAACCTAGCGGCAAAGTACAAAGCGGCGGCCAGAGTTGCGCCCGCCAAAATCAAGATAGCTAGGAACACACCGACTAAAAACTTAAAGATGCCATAAAGACTCATAGTATTTTGGGAAACATTTATTATCTGATCGCGATCGCCAAAAACAATCGGCTCAATGAAACCTGATGATAGCGAACATTGGAACCACATCAAGGCGAGCCACAAATTAAATAACCTAGTCCCCGTCTAAAATAGCTTATTGAGGCTATCTTGTCGGGAAGCCAATCTAGCCTTACCCGCCGCCGCCCAATCCTGTAAAAATTGAATCTGATCGCGAGCAGTACGAGCCAGAGGTATCATTTGACTGGCGGCTTCCAGTATATCCTCAGTGGTGAAATCACGATTTTGACTGAAACCAATGTGCATAGCTTCAATCAAAGTTTGCTCAATTTCCGCCCCAGAGAAATCCGGCGTTTCATAAGCTAGGCGATCGATATCGTAATTTTTGAGACCTTGGGGGCGCAATTTAGTTAGGTGTACCTCAAAAATCGCTTTCCGCTCATCTTGGTTAGGCAAACCCACAAAAAATATCTCATCAAATCTACCCTTACGCAGAACTTCTGGCGGTAAAGATTGGATATTATTAGCAGTAGCCACGACAAAAACCGGAGAAGTTTTTTCAGCCAACCAAGTGATCACAGTGCCAAATACCCGGCTAGTTGTACCGGCATCCCCTTTACCATCAACCCCCGCAAAGGCTTTATCTATTTCATCAATCCATAGGACACAGGGAGCGAGAGCCTCTGCTAACTGAATCATTTGGCGAGTCCGAGATTCCGACTCCCCTACCAGTCCCGCAAACAACCGCCCCACATCTAAACGTAATAAGGGTAAATGCCAATGGTGAGCGATCGCCTTAGCCGTCAGAGATTTACCCGTCCCCTGAATCCCCACCAGTAGCAAACCACGGGGATAGGGCAATCCATACTGTCGCGCCCGTTCCGAAAAAGCGCCGCCCCGCCGCAGTAGCCAATCTTTGAGGTTATCGAGTCCGCCAATATCAGATATATTTTCCTTGGCGGGGTAGAAATCCAAAATTTGAGTTTGGCGAATAGTTTGGCGTTTCTCTTCCAAAATCAGCTCTATATCACTGGGTTGTAGTTCCCCATGATTAGCGATCGCCTTAGCCAAAATCCGGCGAATGCGCTCCAGAGACAGACCCTGAAACGAGCGCACCATTTCATCTAACAGACGTGGCTCTGGGGTTTTTCCCGTTGCCATCAATAGGCTTTCCACCGATTTAGCAATAGTGAGGCGATCGGGCAATGGAAATTCCAGAATCGTGATCACTTCGCTGAGGTCTTCAGCAATAGTAACTTGGGGGGAAATAATCACCAAATTTTTCGGTTGAGACTTGAGGCGACGCGCCAGATTACGGATTTTACGAGAAATGGAAATATCATCTAAAAACCGATGAAAGTCCCGCAAAATAAAAATCGCCGGTGTCGTGTCCGGCACTTTTTCCACAAACTCCAAGGCGAGGAGGGGGTTACGAACTGCAAATCCCATATCATTAGGATTTCCCTCGTTGTAACCTTCTACAAAATCCCACACATAAACTGCTCGATTTCCTTGGTTCAAACCTACCTGCTTGATAGTTAACTCAAGGCGCTCCTCCTCTAATGTGGGAATATAAATCACCGGATAGCGCGATCGCAGTAATAATTCAAACTCCTGGTTAAATTGGCTCATGGCTTTTTTATCCAGATAATTGTTTTTTTAACGCTTCCAAGGCTGCCCAGCGGTGATCTATCGCTGAATCTACTGATTCCGAAACCTCAGTCGGGGCCGTAGGTACTTGACACATCGTGTCACACAGTTGACGACCTGGTAATTCCAAACACAACTGCTGATAAAACCAATCCGTAGGAGAAAAATGCCCTTGAGGGTCTAGGGTTTCCACCAAATCCTCAAAAGCCACCTCCACCTCTTCAGCGATCTGGTAATCAGATGATTTTTCTAACCAGATCGCCTCACTCGTCAGAATTTTCAAGCGGTGGTTGTACTGTTTCAGACAGCGATCGCAAGTCAAAGTTACAATCGTCTCCGCACGACCCTGGACATCCAAAAATGTCGTCTTATGACTAACTCGCATATACCCTCGCACCGGAGTCAGGGTATCCAAACCCGGGATAAACTCCTCAAACTGAAACTCCACCGTCCGCTGATGTGCATTAAGCAAATGAGGGATGTAAATAGCATCCATAATCTTGTGGCCGTCGCTTATTGTGCCAAAATGTTTGTCAGGCTTTCACTTTAATCACTAGACGGCGATCGGGTTCACTCCCCTGACTATAAGTTTCCACACCCTCACTATCCTTGAGAATATTATGGATTAGCCGTCGTTCCACCGAAGATAGGGACTTAATTTCCAACTCAATCCCCGTTTGTCGCACCTGACTCGCCGCATTTTCCGCCAAAGATCTTAACTCTTGGTAGCGGCGGGCGCGATACCCATTTAGCTCCACAGTATAAGCCACTTTTTCACCGTTGTCTTTCCCCAAATTCAGAATGGTATTAACCAAATACTGAATCGAATCGAGTCCCTCACCACCATCACCAATCAGATTGTTAGCCTGTTCAGGGGATAGATTGGGACTTTGAATGGTTAACCAGCAGGAGTCTTCCTCCTCTGTAGGGACAACATCACCCGAAATATCTCCGAGTTTTAGGAGTTCCTCTATCCACTCCTGACCTCGACTAATTTGAGTCTTGTCCATTGCTTAGTTTATGCCTTCTTCTTAGAATGTCCGCCTGGTTCAAAAGGAAGTGAAGCACGTCCACTTTCACCTGTTTTCTTGTCTTTTTTGTCTTTTTTGCCGGTTTGTCTCTCCGACTCCTCCACAATTTTCTGGAGATTTTCCGGTAAAGGTTCTCGCGACAAGATAAACGCCTGACCTGTTTGGAAAATATTAGCAATCAGCATATACAGTAAAACACCAGCCGGTAGTGGGAAGAAGAAAAACATCCCCGTAAATAAAACTGGCGTGATTTTGTTAACCGTATCTTGTTGAGGATTACCCGAACTACCTTGATTTTGACCAGAGAGGACCTGGTTAATATACAAACTAATCCCGAATCCCAAAATCATCCCCACTATATCCCAGTGGATATTACCATCATCATCAAAAGCTCCTACCCGTCCCAAGGCATCAATAAACAAAAATCCCTTATCAGCAGCAATTCCTTTCAGGCTGGCTTGGATTGTCACTTCACCCGGTTTGACAGCTACCAAATTCCCTTCATCATCAATCTGAACCTTATCTTCCCCTTTAGTTACCATCCAATGGGGTTTAACTTTGGGGTTTTCGTAACTATCCAGCTTCGACTGTAGACTTTCCCCTTGTGCTGTTTCAAATTTGACCTGGGTTTTTTGTCCCACTGCCAAATTATTACCAGTATCAATCAACGCCTGTACGGAAGAGTGAACACCATCTGCTACATAAACATTCTGAGCCTTACTCTTATATATTTGCGGTTGAATTTGCTCAATTTGTTCTTGGGGAAAAATTTGCAGGTCAATGGCGTAGTTAACATCCGAGAAGGGTGATCCTCGCAGGGTAGCAAACAAAGCAAATAGAATTGGCATCTGTAGCAGTAGTGGAAAGCAACCCGCCAGAGGATTACCCAATTCCTTATATACTCTGCTCATCTCTTCGCGTTGTTTCACCGGGTCATCTTTATAGAGCTTTTGGATTTTGTCCACTCGCTCTTTCATCAGCGGTTGTGTCACCTTCATCCGCCGCATATTCCGAATTGACCCGGCATTCAGCGGATATAGTGCAAAACGAATCACCAGAGTTAAGGCTACGATCGCCAAACCGTAACTAGGGACGATCCCGTAGAAAAAATCCAGGATCGGTAACATCAAATTGTTGGAAAGAAACCCAATACCAAAGTCCATGCGTCAAGAGTTAACCTAGCTGCTTGATTTTTTATACAAATTTTAACAATTAAGTTCCCAGGGTGGAACTTTTTTGCGCCATCTGATTGAATCTATATTTCCTGATTGTCTATGACCACAAGGAAATATAATCAACCACTATGGGTGAATTTTAAGTTACTGACCGATCACACCCGGCGATCTTCCCTGTTTTTGAGCAATTTTTTCACTAATGTAGTCGTAAAGCTCTCTAAATCTCGGTAAAGCTCTTAGTTCCAGACGGTTGCCATTTTTCAGGGTTAGCACCATATCTCCCCAGGCTCCGAATCCCCTAGGCACTTTGGCGACACTCACAATTTCTGAGTACACCACATCAGTGCGATCGCGTCCCATCCATCCTCCAATCACAGAAACCCGGCGGTTAGTAATACGATAACGCAGCCACAGTGCGCGGACCACTGCTCCCACAGTCAAAGGCAAGCCGATAATCGTAAATCCGATCAGTAAATTTATAATCAGATCACCAATATGGGGCCCACCTTCATAAAAGCTCTCCTCCCGAATGCCCATGTAAAACCTCTGCTTGTACTAACAACTTTTCTAATTCTCGCAGAATTTCTGCATAATTGCACTCGATCGCCGTTGGCTTGACCACAATCACCACATCCCAACCTGGCGAGATTGTTGGTAATAACTGTCGCAGTCCCGCTCTAATTTGTCGTTTGAGCAGATTTCGTCGCACCGCACGCTTGCTAACCTTCTGACTGATAGAAATACCAAACCTACTCGCGGGGACCCCTGCATCCATCTCAGGCGGAACTAACCGTTTTAATGCTCTCAGGGTTAAATGAGCAGTTTTACGATGTAGTCCCCTAGTATAGACTGCCTTAAAATCTTTGGGAGCGCGCAGTCGATTTACTTGAGGCAACATTTTGATTTGATCAGTTATAGCAGTGGATACCTAGACCAGCGAGGGCGCATCACCCGGCGGGAATAGAAGCTAGGGCTCATATCAATCGCCAAGCGTGAGCCCATCGCTTGCGTATCAGGGTTATGACCACTGCTTTGACACTCCCCCAAATCCATTGAAAGTCTGCCACCAGTGAAACGGATATCCCTTAAACAGATAACCGTGACCGTCCTTTTTTCCGGCGAGACCTAATCACCGCACGACCATTTCTCGTCCGCATCCGTACCCGAAACCCAGATACTCTCTTTTTCTTACGGCTAGTTCCTTTGAGTGTTTGTTGAGCCATTTGCCTATCCTCCCACAATCAGTGTTAAAATCACAATCTCTAATTGTAGCACATACACTGATACATTTACGCGGCATTTTTCCGGTTGTTCCCGGACAATGCAACGATAGCACTATTACCCGTTAAGGTAACAGAGGCGGTATCCCGCAAAGCTTTTAGAAAGATTCCAAAAGCACCGTTCCAGTCCCGTGGTAGAGTGAACCCGCACTCAGGACATCGGAACACTTTTGAGCCACCTAGCTGGGG
>NZ_JARPLU010000350.1:0-1820 GCF_032349615.1 Limnospira sp. PMC 1279.21
GCTCAGATTGAACATATGGAGCCACAAGAAGTGGTCTACCTCGATGAAGCCGGCATGAATAGTCAGGACTCGGATTACCCTTATGGTTACTGCGAGGAAGGAAAACGCTTCCATGCCCTCAAATCAGGGAAGAGGCAGGGCAGGGTGAGCTATATGGCCCCATGGTGTGATCAACAACTCTTAGCTCCCTTTACCTTTGAGGGTTGTTGTAATCGGACAGTGTTTGAGTTGTGGTTGGAGTTCATCTTAATTCCAACATTGAAGCCAGGTCAGACTCTAGTATTGGACAATGCAACGTTTCATAAAGGGGGGCGGATTGCTGAACTGGTGGAGGCAGCTCAATGCCGTTTACTCTATCTTCCGCCTTATTCGCCAGACCTCAACAAGATAGAGAAATGTTGGTCGTGGTTGAAAGCCCGCATTCGCCATTGTATTGAGCAGTTTGATTCTCTCCATGATGCCATGGATTCTGTTCTCAATGCTGCGTCCTAACCGTATTGACTAGTGCTATATCTGATGGGTTAACTCATCTGTCCATTAGGGACTCGATACCTGCTCATGATTGGGTTAACCCGGCTTTTCCCTGTCTCCGCTAGCCGAAAAAAAAATTTCGCTCAGGTTATTGCTTTTTATTTGATGTCTGTGCTACGATTACTAATCGTATGGCGGGCGTAGCCAAGTGGTTAAGGCAGAGGATTGTGGTTCCTCCACTCGTGGGTTCGAATCCCATCGTTCGCCCTGAAGTCTATCACCTTATCCTAGCTGCAATAGCGGGATTTACTTAACCCGATAGTCGTACCGTTACACTTAATATGCACTCCATTCAGTCTTAGCACACGGGACGATTAGTGCATATCCCTTAGCAACAAAACTTAATTATTGACGGGTTAATCAATAAGCACAACTTAATCAATCTGTCAAATATCCATTCCTCCCCCCAGCAATTCTCATTTTAGAAAAAAGCGACTCAAGGACGGAAAATGGGGTAGTGTAAGGACATCCAAGAGCCAATATGGTCAGAGCCGTTGGAAAAACATAAGTTGTTTGACACAATCGTCAGTTCTTTTCGCCAGCGTTTGTCCTCGTTACCGGACAAGCCTACTGGTAAGAATAGCCACTATGGGATGGAAGACGCAGCCAATCGCGCGTTTAGTGTGTTCTTCACTCAAACCCCATCATTCCTTGCCTATCAACGCACCATGGAAGGCAACAAAGGCAAGAGCAATGCTCAAAGCTGGTTTGGGATTCATCAAATTCCCTCGGACAACCACATCCGGGATTTGTTGGACTCAGTGTCACCAGACCACATCTTTCCGGTCTTTGAGGATATCTTACAAGTATTGGAAGTCCAGGGGCAGTTAGAAGGCTTCCGTTCACTTGGGGGCAGTCTATTAGTAGCGTTGGATGGCACTGAATACTTCAGTTCCTACAAAATTCACTGCCCCCAATGCTCGAAGCGCACCCTGAAGTCAGGAGAAACCCATTACTTCCATAGCGTTGTCACCCCAGTCATCGTCTGTCCGGGAAAGACTGGTGTGATTCCCTTGGTTCCTGAATTGATCGTGCCCCAAGATGGTCATGACAAGCAAGACTGTGAAAATGCTGCCGCGAAACGCTGGCTATCAAGTCAAGGGCAACGCTAATGGGCTGTGAAGGTCACGGTTTTAGGAGATGATCTCTATTGCCATCAACCGTTGTGCCAGCAGTTTCTGGAGCAGCAACTTAACTTCATCGTGGTCTGTCGCCCCGAGTCTCATACTATAGCATTAGTCAAGGTGGTTAGGACGCAGCTTTGAGAACGGAATCCATGGCATCATGGA
>NZ_JARPLU010000351.1:0-1817 GCF_032349615.1 Limnospira sp. PMC 1279.21
GATCACGTCAGGAAATCAGCGTCCGACTTATGGAAACTCCTGTCTGACCTGTTGGGAGAGAATGTGAAAAAAAAGAATGTGCGATCGCTCATCGAAAATGGGGTCTTTTCTTATTACAACGACGTGGTACATATTGGCAATCAAATCAATTTATGTAGCGACTTATACGGCTATCCTAAGAGTCAGAAAAAGCGATCGCCCCAAGACACCACCACCCCCCCACCTCCACCACGCCACGACCTCAGCCGAGCCCCCGAAAATAGCCGCCGCTTCTGCGATCGCACCCAGGAACTAGCTACCCTCAAGCAGTGGATACTAGAAGAACATAGCCGCATTGTCAGCCTAACCGGACTATCCGGAATTGGGAAAACCGCCCTGGCTAGAAAACTGGTAGAAGAGATTAAAGACAACTTCGATCGCACTCTGTGGCGCAGTCATCGCCAATTCCCCAATTTCAACGCCCTACAAAGTCATATCATCGAATCTCTCGCCCCACCACCTCCCAGCCACAACCCATCAATCATCAACTATTTAAACTCTCGTAACTCTTTTTTAGACCATCTCAGAAACCACCGTTGTTTAATCATCCTCGACGACTTTCAAGAAACCTTAAACCCTGGAGAATTAGTCGGCAATTATCGCCCAGAATACCAAAACTATAGTCATCTCCTCCATGAAATTGGCAGATGCTCTCATCAAAGTTGTCTGTTGCTACTCGGTTGGGAACAACCCCTAGAAATCGCCACCATGGAAGCTGAAGAAAACTACGGCAAAACTCTACAAATTGCCGGGTTAGGGAAATCAGCCAGCCAACTCCTCACCGCTAGAAAACTCAAAGATAAACCTGAATGGTCAAAGCTGATTGAACTGTACAATGGCAACCCTTTATGGTTAAGTATAATCGCCACTGATATCCTAGAACTATTTAACGGTAGTGTCCAAAAATTCCTATCCTATCCTACTCTATATTTAGGAAGTCTAGAAACTCTCATCAAACCACATTATCAACGGTTGTCGGAAGTCGAGAAAATCCTCATGGGGTGGTTAGCTAACCAAGAAAAATCCGTAGATATCAGCCAGAAACCACCCGAACTTTTATCAGATGCCGATTTTCTGAAAGCGATACAATCTTTAAACCGACGAAATTTCCTGAACAAATCATCCGGTTTCACCCTACAACCAGTGATTAAACAATATGTGAAAAATTTAATTTCCTAGGCTGGCGTTACGGGGCGGATTTTTCGGCTAATTATTAGGTAATTAAATTCTCGTCGCCCCTAACACTACCCGTTAGGCTATTTATGGAGAAACCGGGTTTCTTTAATAAATCTTGGCAGAAATGCGCTGTTGTAGAAACCCAGTTTCTTTTCCTGACCATAGCCCACCCATTAAGGTAAGTCAGTGCTAAATTTAGCCTGTAATTGCCGATCCAACGTTAGCAAGCGTAACCCATAAACCTTCGCCGTTGCTGCAATAATCGCATCGGGCAACTTCACATTATGGTTGCGTCGAAAGGCGATCGCCTCTTGTTCAATTTTTTCATCTAATTTCAAGACTAATAAATTTGCCAACAAGTTTTGAATCGTCTGCTCCTCTTCTGCCTCTAAGTTAGGATAACTGAGTAACTCCATTCGCGTAATTTGACTGATGGCACAGTTCTCAAATTCTAGCTGCTCGGTTGCCAGCAATGCGATCGCTGATGAATAGGCTTTGAGAATGGCGATCGCCACATTAGTATCTAATATTAATCTACAACAAATCAATCCCACTCATCACGCATCTGACGCTGAATTACAACCGGATCGTCTTGAAAATTT
>NZ_JARPLU010000352.1:0-1816 GCF_032349615.1 Limnospira sp. PMC 1279.21
TTATACCGTATTGCCGTAAAATGTTAACCTAATTTGAGATTAAATCATGCTCCTCGAATATGCCATTTGCTTCTATCTACTAGAATGCCTTGTAGCTCGGTAAAACCGCTACAATAAATCTACCATTATTTTTTTAGGAAAAATGGCTGGCATTTCACTGGGTTGAGCATAGGTGTAACAGATGAAGGCATTTGTAGCAGGTGCGACAGGTCAAACAGGTCGCCGAATTGTCCAGGCTCTTTGTGAACGGCAAATCCCTGTCCGCGCTATGGTTAGAGATTTGCAGAAGGCTAAGGGTATGTTTCCGGAGCAAGTCGAGATTGTAGTCGGGGATGTATTGGACCCGAAAACTTTGGTAGATTGTATCGGTGATAGTACGGTGGTTTTGTGTGCAACGGGTGCGACTCCCAGTTTCGACTTCACGAGTCCCTATCGGGTGGATTACGAGGGGACTAAGAATTTGGTCAATGTTTCTAAGGATAAGGGAATTCAGCATTTTGTAATGGTCTCGTCGTTGTGTGTGTCACAGTTGTTTCACCCTCTCAATCTGTTCTGGTTGATTTTGCTGTGGAAGAAACAAGCTGAGGAGTATCTACAAAATAGCGGGTTGACTTATACTATTGTTAGGCCTGGGGGTTTGAAAAATGAGGAGACTGATTATCCCATTGTTATGGGGGCCCCGGATACTTTGTTTGATGGCAGTATTCCCCGGACTCAGGTGGCTCAAGTGTCTGTAGAGGCTTTATTTGTGCCAGAGGCTGGTAATAAAATTGTGGAAGTTGTCAGTAAACCGGGAGAACCACAAAACTCCCTCTCTCAGTTGTTCGCTAGTGTGCCTTAATGGTTGATTATGCACCAATCAAGATCCCCTAGAAGACGCGATCGCCGTGTGGTGCGATCGAAAACTATAGCAGGCGGCGATTTGACTCCTGAAATGATGCCATCACCATTGGCGGGGATGCCATATCGACGGACTCGGCGCAGAGGAGGGTTATTCAAACTTCTGTTACTGAGTTTTTTGCTACTCTGGGGGGTCGGTTGGCTATGGGGTCAGGTTGTTACCCGATTTGGTGAAGGTCGGGTGGCGATCGACCACCATCTTAGTAATGAATGGCCACCGTTAGTCATGCGCGGAGGTGATCCTTACATTAGATCTCTTATGCGGACGATTTCAGCCAGTGAGTCTAATTATCCGCGACCCTATCATGTCATTTACGGTGGCAAGTATGTCTCAGATTTGAGTCACCACCCCGATCGCTGTGTTACCATTGTTGCTGGACCCAATCAAGGTAAATGCACCACGGCGGCCGGACGTTACCAGTTTTTATCATCTACCTGGGAACAGATGGCCGATCGCTACCATCCCAAACCTGCCAGATTTTGGTATTGGCATCCCTATAGTTTTGAGCCAGAATATCAAGACCTAGTAGTTTATCGTTGGTTATTGGATCAGGATTTTTGGGGTGTCGATATTTCCCGAATGTTACAAGAGGGACGACTCAATGAAGTTTTGAAGTTGCTCTCAGGAACTTGGACCAGTTTAGGATATGGGATTGAGGATAATATGATGACCAGTTCCCTCCCCAGGGTTTATGAACAAGTCCTGCAAGAGGAACTCTATCTCTCGGAGTAAAAGCACATCCATTTCATCCCCAGAGTTAGATCCATTCGCTTTCATCCCCGCATCCCTTCCCTTTAGGTGGGTGTCGGGATGACAGCCAGGCGGTTGCCAGTCAGGCTCAGAGTTATTATCATAAGAAGTATTGGTGCGAGACGTTTAGGAGTGAAATAAGGCTGCAATGCCTGAAATAACCTC
>NZ_JARPLU010000353.1:0-1778 GCF_032349615.1 Limnospira sp. PMC 1279.21
AGTCATCTCGTCCTCTCCATTATACGTCCTAAGTGTTCTGTCTTGTGCTATAATTGGCTAAAATCAAGCTAAACATATCATGAGCTACTATGGTATCTAAACCCGATTGGTTGAGAGTTAAAGCGCCCCAGTTCGAGCGCGTTGGGAACGTTAAAGGGATCCTGCGGGATCTGGGATTAAATACTGTCTGTGAAGAGGCTTCCTGTCCGAATATTGGGGAATGCTTCAACGCGGGGACGGCTACATTTTTGATTATGGGTCCGGCTTGTACCCGCGCCTGTCCCTATTGTGATATTGACTTTGAGAAAAAACCACAGGCTCTTGATCGGACAGAACCGGAAAGATTGGCTGAGGCGGTGCGACGGATGCAGTTAAATCATCTGGTGATTACGTCGGTGAACCGGGATGATTTACCTGATGGGGGAGCATCTCAATTTGTCCGCTGTATTGAATCGGTACGATCGCTATCTCCCAAAACTACCATAGAGGTATTAATCCCAGACCTGTGTGGCAATTGGGAAGCCCTAGAGACCATTCTACAGGCTAAACCAGAAGTCCTCAACCATAATACTGAAACTGTCCAACGATTATATCGGCGGGTTCGTCCCCAGGGTGACTATCACCGTAGTTTAGAATTATTAAGGCGATCGCGACAAATCGCCCCGTGGTTATATACCAAATCTGGGTTAATGGTAGGATTAGGTGAAACCGATGCAGAAATCCGCCAAGCCATGGTAGATCTGCGAGAGGTTGACTGCGATATCCTGACCCTAGGACAATACCTGCAACCGAGTTCTAAGCATCTGGCTGTAGCTGATTTTATTCCCCCGGAACAATTTGCGACTTGGAAAGCCTACGGGGAGTCTCTAGGGTTCTTACAAATTGTCGCTTCTCCCCTGACTCGTAGTTCCTACCATGCTGAACAGGTGCAGAAGTTGATGCAGCTTTACCCTCGCAGTTCCAATTAGCCAGCCATCAAAGTAGTAGCAGGTGAAAGGCTAATTGTGATCATGATCTCAGTGCGAGACGTTTAGGCATCAAATAGGGCTGCAATGCCCGAAATAACTGCCTAGTGGGTACTCCAACCCCTTGGTTGGATATAAGAAGCGAGCTGATGGCCATCCTCATAACTGTTTATATGTCCCAACGCTTGGACATGACCTTCCAAGCAAGGCAGGGAGCTCAAGGTCACAAAACAATTTGCTGAGTGGAGTCGTGACCCATTTCAGTAGAGAGCATGATTTCATCTCAAATTAGGTTAACATTTTACGGCAATACGGTATAATAAGCGAGAAGAGTGCGAGACGTTTAGGAGTCAAATAAGGCTGCAATGCCTGAAATAACCTCCTAGTGGGACTTCCACCCCTTGGTGGAATATAAGGGATTCGCACCCCTGACCATCCCATAACTGTTTATATGTCCCGACGCTTGGAGAAATCTAAGCAAGGCAGGGGACTCAAGGTCATAAACAAACTGAGAAATCAGGGCGTTGAGAGTAACGGCGATAGCCACCCCCAGTTTTAGGAATCACAGCCCGTCAGATTGAAGCGGGGAACGGAAGGCGTGAGGGAAACCTATTCCCAATAATCCGACCACTGCCAACTATCCATGACTAAGGAAATCTGAATGTTCCGGCTTGAACCATCGTAATTATTAAGTAGCGAAATAGGTTGATACGCTGCGCTCAAAAGAGCAAGGGGAAAAGTAGGAGTTTTCATCCACTACCTACACAGACCTTTAAAATTACCCCGGTGGACAGGACAAGTCTAAAGATGGAT
>NZ_JARPLU010000354.1:0-1770 GCF_032349615.1 Limnospira sp. PMC 1279.21
CGGTTATTTCGGGCATTGCAGCCCTATTTCATGCCTGAACGTCTCGCACGCTTTCTATATCCTAACAAAGATAGTAATAGAAACCCGGTTTATGGCAACTTGGCTATAATAGTCGTAACCCCCTAGTATCAACCCATATCCCCATCCTCAATATGACATTCATCACCGATACTCCGGTAACTTGGCAATACCTAGACATTGATGCTCAAAATCAGGCAACTATTGCCAATAGTCGCGTTTCAGTTGCCCAACTGATTCAAGAAAAACACGCCCACGGCTGGAGTCCAGAAGAGCTGCACTTTCAACACCCAGAAATTTCCCTCGCTGCCATTTATTCTGCCCTCAGTTATTACTACACCTATCAACACCAAATTGATGCTCAAATTGCTCAAGAACAAGAAAAAATCCAGAACCTGCAAGCTGATTTAATTACAATGAGAGTCGGTCATCATACTGCCGATTTTCAACAAATGCTTCAGCAAAAACGGCAGCAGCAGCCAGGATGAAAATGGCAATATATTACTATTTCGATGCTCCACTCCATCGAGCGATTAAGATTGGTTTACAACTGAAATTGGTTGAGGTTATGACCGCTCAAGAAGACAATAATAGTAGTGCTATTGATGAAATAATTTTGAGTCTTTATGTGCAACTAAAGCGTCCTCTTGTAACCACGAATCATGATTTTCTAGTGTTAGATAAAAATTGCGTCAATCAAGGTAAAGCGTTTACCGGAATTTTCTTTTTCAGTCCTCAAGTGTCGATGGGTTATGCGATCGAAGAGTTAGAGGTTTACGCCAAAATGGGAGAATTAGAAGATTTCGCCAATCAAGTAATTTTTATTGGATGTTGAACTGCCGCCGCTTTATCCATGAGAGGAAAAGCCATGAACTAATGAACTTTGTTGTTGGCATCAAAAATACAGACTATGCAGCTTCCCTAGAAGTTCGCAAGATTTATCCAGTCTTACCCGACTCAAAAGCGAATAGTCATCAAATGCTGCGGATAATTGATGAATCAGGGGAAGATTACCTCTATCCTAACGCATATTTTATGCCTATTGAACTCTCTGCCTCTCTCCAACAAGTTCTGGAAATGTCTGAGGTTGAGTGGAATCAAAGAAACCGGGTTGCTGTCAGGGTTTCTGTATCCTAACCGAGATATCCATAGAAACCCGGTTTCTCAGCATTTAGCTATAATAGGATGACCAACTACCGCCGACAGCAGAAACCCTATGGTTGCGGATTTTAGGGACGGGGAGAGTCCAAAAACAAGCCTTGCAAGAACTCTATCAACTACCAGGAGACAATCCCACCCGAGAAACCACGCTAGAATTACTGTATAACCTGCGCGCGATGCTAGAAGCGCGGCAAAATTTAGACCCAGAAGAGAGAGAGTTAATTATGGAACTATCACCCCTGTATTTACAACGGTTACAAACTGTTAAGGAAGAAGGTATCCAACAAGGAGTTCAGCAAGGTATCCAACAAGGAGTTCAGCAAGGTATCCAGCAAGGACAGCGATCGCTCCTAGAAAGTATGCTACAAGTGAAGTTTGGGGCGGTCGATGCCGAATTAGCTGAGATTATCGACCGGTTGATTGCAGTTCCCCCATTGGAACAAGCTCAGTTGATTTGGCAGTTATCACGGGAAGAACTTTTGGCTCGCTTTTCCGGTGACATATAACCGGGGGGGTTAAGAAACCCGGTTTCTTTGAGAAACCGGGTTTCTAACAGTATACAGACCCAGAAGAGAGAGAGTTAATTATGGA
>NZ_JARPLU010000355.1:0-90 GCF_032349615.1 Limnospira sp. PMC 1279.21
TAATGACCATCAACGGTCAACTGAAAACCGTCATAGTTACCATCTTGATTAAAGTACCACATAAAATCCGGGTCAGGACCGGGAGCATAC
>NZ_JARPLU010000355.1:100-1676 GCF_032349615.1 Limnospira sp. PMC 1279.21
CAGAGAATATCTGTGATTCCCGAACCATTAAAGTCGCCCGCTATGGGAATATAATAACCATTAATCATGAACAAACGACTCCCATAACTACCATCTGCATGAAAGTACCACATAAAATCCGGGTCAGGACCGGGAGCATACCAGAGAATATCTGTGATTCCCGAACCATTAAAGTCGCCCGCTATGGGAATATAATCACCGTTGAGAGGTAACAATGGGTCGATAAATTCCGGTGGCGGCGGTACAGGTTCCGCTACAGTCCCATCGACTATCACCCTAACAAAGGCATTTCCGGCCATATAAATAGACCCATCAATTCCCGTGGTGAGGTCATTAACTGTGTCCCAGTCATTGCTGGCTAACAGCCTTGTCCACGCCAAAGCGCCATCAGTTTCGTATTTGGCGATAAACCCATCGGAGTAACCACGATTCATTTCCTCAGCCAGGTTGCCTTGAGTCCAACCCGCCATATAAATAGACCCATCAAGGCCGGTGGTGAGGGCATTGGCTTGGTCAGCATTAGGGGTTCCCAACTGTGTTGTCCATACCAGAGCCCCATCCTCCGGTTCGTATTTGCTGATTAAGGCATTTCCGCCACGACTAAAAATTTCCTCGTTGATGTCGCCCTCGGTTAGACCAGCGACATAAATAAACCCATCAATTCCGGTGGTCAAGGCATGGGCTGCCCCCCAACCATTGCTTCCCAACAGTCTCGTCCATACCAGAGTCCCATCAGGTTCGTATTTGGCAATAAAGCCATCAGCACCACTCTGATTAATTTCCCCATTCAGGTCGCCCCAAGTCTCACCCGCCATATAAATAGACCCATCAAAGCCAGTGGTGAGGGCTCTGGCACCATCCCAATTACTGGTTCCTAACAGCCTTGTCCATGTCAGAGTCCCATCGGGTTCGTATTTGCTGATAAAGGCATCCGTGCCACCATTATTTATTTCCCCACCTAGGTCGCCGCTAGTAAAGCCAGCTACATAAATGGACCCATCAAGGCCGGTGGTGAGGGCATGGGCTATTTCCGACCTATTGCTTGCTAACCGGGTTGTCCATACCTGGCTGCCATCGGGTTCATACCGGGCGAGAAATACATCGTTTTCATTACTGGGAATTTCGTATGGCTGTCGAGGAATTTCTACAATCTGGTCACTCCGAGTCCAACCCGCCATATAAATAGACCCATCAAGGCCGGTGGTGAGGGCATTGCCATAAGAGTTAGAATAATTACCTCCCAACAGTCTTGTCCATACCAGAGTCCCATCGGGTTCATATTTGACAATGAAGCTATCAGTACCACTCTGATTGATTTCTCCATTCAGGTCCTCTCTAGTAGAACCTGTTATATAAATAGACCCATCAAGGCCGGTGGTGAGGGCATTGCCACCAGTTCCATAACTGGTTTCCAGTAGCCAGGTCTGGCTGAACTCTGGTGGCGTTGAAATCTGTACTGTTAGCATCTGTACTGTTAGCAGTTGTTCTGATACATTTACGCGACATTTTTCCGGCTGTTCCCTGACAATGCGACGATAGCACTATTACCCGTTAAGGTAACAGAGGCGGTATCCCA
>NZ_JARPLU010000356.1:0-1734 GCF_032349615.1 Limnospira sp. PMC 1279.21
TAGCTTCTGCTGAGTCTGAGCCTGTAGCTTTGGTTGCACCTCAAATCGGCTAATTTATAGCTTAGATGAAATAGAGCGCCTCCCAGTCGGGGGGCGCTTTTTCGTGCTTAAATTCACTGACCCACATTCAATACATCTTCATAAATTTGCGCCACGGTCATAGTTAGCCCCACAGATTCCAAGGTTAACTGATTATCTTCTCCTAAGATTTGAACTGTCCAACTCCCCGGAGTGTCTTGACGATAGACTTCCACTTGCATAACATCTTGAGAGACTAAAACATATTCCTTCAAAGTTTCTAAGGTTTGGTAGTTCATTAATTTTTCTCGTCGGTCAGTGCTTTCGGTACTTTCTGACAGCACTTCAATAATTAGGTTAGGTTGTGTTTTGAAGTATCGGTGATTATCTTCGGGGTTACAAGTCACGAGTAAGTCAGGGTAATAAAAAATATCGTCTTGAACTTTGACTTTCATATCAGACATGAATACCCGACAGGAACTCCCCCGCAGATGAGAACGTAATAAGGCATAAAGATTACCGGCAATGAGATTGTGTTCTTCACTAGCACCCGCCATAGCAAACACATAACCGCCCATATACTCATGGCGAATGGTGCTTTCGGCTTCAGCGATGATATAGTCTTCAACGGTAAACAGGGATAAAGGTGAACGCATTTTAGGGATTCTCCTAGTTTTTCTTTTTCAACTATTCTAACTTAGCTTAAATTTAAGATACTGTTGCCAAATCGGATGCAGTTGAAACATTCCTCGCTCTCCCTCTGATATTTTTTCTAGCAACCCCCGTCTAACTAAAGATTGGATGGCTGACCATAATTCAGATGGGGATAATTCAGGATTAGTGGGTTGTTCAGAAAGGGCGATCGCTTGATTTTCTCGGAAACCAGAAATCACCTGTTGTTCTAATTGGGATAATCGTTCTAACTGAGATTCTAAAATTGGTTCTAAGTCACCTAAAAAGATGTCCTCGCTGTGGCTTAAAAATAGGGAAACGCTACCATCAAATAGTTCGACTATGGTTGAGGCGATGATATTTAACCAGGTAGGATGTCCTTGATAGAGGTTGATTAATTCCGGCCATTTTTCCGAGTCGGTTAATTGGTGCGATCGCAAAATTTCCTCAGCATCGGCTGATAATCCTTTCAGGTGTAACGTGCGGGTGGAGTGTGTTTCCGCTTCTAAGGTAGCAATGGCTCTAGGTTTTTCCCAACTGAGGAGAATCACGCAACTTTGATGATGGTTTTTGGCAATTTTCCGAAAAATTGTCCGGTATTCTTTAAAGTCTGTCAAGTATTCCCCCGCCAATGCACCGCTTTTAAAAAGATTGTGTAGGTCATCCAATATGACTAAGCAACGGCAGTGACGGAAATAATCAATTATTGTAGGAAATGGGGGATTTTGTGACTGGTAAAAAAATTGTTGCAGTTGGTTTGTTAGGGAGGAAAAGGTGGGAGTTTCTGTGAGACTTTTCCAACAAATATAGTCAAATTCCGGCTGAATTTGTTCGATTAGTTGCCTGGTTAGTACGCTTTTGCCAATGCCACTTAATCCATAGATGGTAATTAAGCGCCTCCGGTCTTGTAAGATCCACTGTTTGGGGGTATTTAATTCGGTGGTGCGGTTGTCAAAGTCCGTGAGGTCTGGTGCATCGATTAAGTCAATAATGGGTGAGGGATTTTGGGTGGGGGAAGAGTCAGGAGAAGAGTTAGGGGAAGAG
>NZ_JARPLU010000357.1:0-1728 GCF_032349615.1 Limnospira sp. PMC 1279.21
GGCATTGCAGCCTTATTTGACTCCTAAACGTTTCGCACTATGTGGTCTAGTTTAACGAAGGTCTCAGATGAGACGACTCCTGAATAGTAGTTTGACCATCCCCTTATGATTGGGTTTAGTCTGCTAATCAGGGCTGATTGAGGTGCTGTTTTATGTTGTTCAATTACACCTTTTATCACTTCAATATGGGATTTAACTGCCTTTTTGCTGGGTTTGATGTGGGTTTTAAATCCCAACATTTTATGTGGGGTCTTGTTAAATAGGAAGCCTCCTTTTCTTCTTCCCCTACTTTTTCCAGATTTATATTTTCCTACTGGATATTGCCTGATATTGAATCCTAGAAAGTCAAATCCTGGTTCTTCTGTTTTGCCGTTATACTCAATGGGATTGAGCGTATGGCAAATTCGAGTCTTTTCAGGTTTTATTTCTAGTCCTACAGGTTTTAGCCATTCGGAAATGGCAATTTTGCACTGTTCAATGATTCTTAGGTCTTTGGATATGACCACGAAATCATCGGCGTATCTTATTAGGTTGACCTGGAAGTTTGTTCCTATATTAGGATACATTTTCTTACCTAACCTTTCCATTCCATCCAGTGCGATGTTGGCTAGGAGTGGACTTATTACCCCTCCTTGGGGTGTCCCTGCTTCTGTATCCTCGAATACGCCGTTATCCAAGACACCCGCTTTGAGCCATGATTTCAGGTCTCTTTTTAGACTGCTTGGACAATGAATTTTGGACAGAAGGTAATCATGGTTTATTCGGTCAAAACATTTAGCTATATCTGCATCCAGAACGTAATAACCTCCTTTGTTGATACTCTGAAAGATTCTGGATATTGCATCATGGGCAGACCTTCCAGGTCTGAATCCATAGCTAGTGCCTTCAAATCTCGATTCCCATTCAGGTTCGAGAGCCGACTTAACCAAGGCTTGCCTCGCTCTATCTTGGATTGTGGGTATTCCCAGGGGGCGTTTTTCATCCCTTCCAGGTTTTGGAATCCACACCCGTCGCAGTGGTTTTGCTTTGAGGTTTCTTTTAATATTCTCAACAAGTTCAAACCTTTGCCTTGGTGAGATTGCTCTCATTCCATCGACACCGGCTGTTTTTTTGCCTTGATTATCTTGGGTCACTCGCCGCACTGCTAAGAGTCGGGCATAATATGATTTCACCAATAGACGTTGCAACCTTCTTGCCTTTGCATCCTGTCCCGATTTAGCTGCTTGAAATATCCTCTTTTGGAGCTTGAAAACTTTTCTCTGAACTTTCGCCCAGGGAATAGCTTTCGATACAAACGCACGTCTTGATTGGTTTTGATTTCTCAAATCCTTTCTTTAAACTCGCTTTCGTCATAGTAACTCCTACTAGACTCTATTCTTTACAATCAAACCGTGACCCGTTAGCATATCCCTACCATTACAGTTGGGCGTTGGCTTCTGGTCACATCTCACATCCTCTAAGACTTGCGGTTACACTTATCCCTACTGATATCTCGACCAGATATTCAGAGTCTAAGAGGACTTAAAACGTTCCGTTTATATGGGCATTCCATCTTTAGATTTGTCCTATCCACCGGGGTACTTTAAAGGTCTGTGTAGGTGTTTTATAGAGAACCCTACTTTTCCCCTTACTCTTTTGAGCGCAGCGTATCAACCTGTTTCGCTGCGGATTGATGACGATGGTTCAAGCCGGACATTCGGTTTCCCTAATCATGGATGGTTGGCAGTG
>NZ_JARPLU010000358.1:0-1719 GCF_032349615.1 Limnospira sp. PMC 1279.21
GAGCGCTATTACTACGCATCCGGTTAATTACCTATCAACCTGCGGAATGTAGGGTTAAAACCTGTTGGACTAGAAATAAAACATGAAAAGACTCGAATCTGTCACACGCTCAAACGTATTGAGTATGATGGAAAAACAGAGGAACCAGGGTTCGACTTTCTAGGATTTAATATCAGGCAATACCCGGTAGGAAAATATAAATCTGGGAAACATGGGGGAAGAAGAAAAGGAGGCTTCTTATTTAATAAAACCCCCCACAAAATGTGAGGATTCAAAACTAACATAAAACCCAGAAAAAAAGCAGTTAAAGTCCATACAGAAGCGATTAAAGGTGTAATAAAACAACTTAAAACAGCACCTCAATCAGCCCTGATTAGCAAGCTAAACCCGATTATTCGAGGATGGTCAAACTACTATTCAGCGGTAGTCTCATCAGAGACCTTCAATAAACTAGACCATATAGTCTGGTTAATGTTAAGGGCATGGACAGTATCAAGATGCGGAAAGGCAAGTTACAAGAAGCTAAGAAACTATTTCAGTCATGGAACGGTTAGACTTAGTAATGGGAAAGAAAGACATGAATCTTGGTTGTTCCAGACTAAGGATGGATTCACACTATGGAAACATAGTTACACGCCGACTGTCAGACACACCATTATACGCCCCGATGCAACACCATACGAGGGAAACTGGACTTACTGGGCAACCAGAAAAGGACAAGCAATCGACACGCCCAACAGGGTAGCAAAACTACTCAAAAAACAAAAAGGTAGATGTACCTGGTGTGGACAGTATTTCGCACCATCGGACATAGTTGAAGTAGACCACATTGTACCTCGAAGCCAAGGCGGAAAGGATGAATACAAAAATCTTCAGCTACTACATCGCCACACCCGCGATGATAAAACGGCGCTTGATAACGCTAAAGCTGTATCCCTAACAATGGAGCAATCAGACTAGGAGCCGTGTGAGGCGAAAGTCTCACGCACGGTTTTGTATGGGAGGGGGAGATGGCGACATCTCTCTCGACCCCTACTAGGCGGGGTCAAATTTAATCTGTAGGGACTATGGTTGTTTCCCAGTCCTTACAGACCCTTGGAGCCTGCACCGCAGGAAAGCCATTTCATCTACCCCTACAGGACTGACATCCATTCATTAAAGCATTATTAAGGCATTATTACATTTTTTAACGGGCTGTTTTGACACTCCCCGCTCTAAAGAGACGGGGATTCTTGGTTCGCGCGACTCGCCATTAGACCGCAGGTTCGCACCAACAGCCCAAGAGAGCCAATCTCCCCCAGCGTAAGTTCCGGCGTGCCCCGCCGTAGCTAGTCCGCGTTTTAGGATATTCACTGCCGCATTGTGCGAGACGTTTAGGAGTGAAATAGGGCTGCAATGCCTGAAATAGCCTCCTAGTGGGACTTAGAGCCCTTGGTTGAATATAAGGAGTGCGCCCTGACCATCCGATAACTATCTATGTGTCTCAACATCTGGAGACCCCCAGATAAGGCAGAGAGACTCAAGGTCAAGACAGAAAGCTAGAACGATGGAGTTGTGACCCACCTAGTATAGCAGAAAGTTGAGAGTAACGGCGATAGCCACCCCCAGTTTCAGGATTCACAATTCTGGGATTGAAGCGGGGAACGGAAGGCTCCGAGGTGTAACCTATAGCATTAGTCAAGGTGGTTAGGACGCAGCTTTGAGAACGGAATCCATGGC
>NZ_JARPLU010000359.1:0-1703 GCF_032349615.1 Limnospira sp. PMC 1279.21
ATGGCAGTCTCCCTATTATTGGGGTGCGTTTACTATTCAAGGAGATTGGCGGTAAATTCAGGAAAGAAACCGGGTTTCTCGGTCTCTAACTCAGGAAAGAAACCCGGTTTCTGAGGGGGCGGTAATTAATCTTTGTCAAAATCCTTAGCGCCTTCTAAGACGGGATTAAGGTCAAACCAACTACCATCATGATCGCAATATTCAAAGACAAATAGACTGCGGAGGAGAGTTTGATATTCTTCCTCTCCTCGGACGGTTTTCTGCTGCGAAACTTGGCGGAGAAGTTCCCACTCGTCGGGGGTGATGGCTTTTCCTAATTCGTTGCGTCTCTCGCTAATTACCCGTTCAATCATGGTGCGACTGAAGGGTGGATCGTCTTTTTGTAGACAATTAAATAGTAAAATTAGCAGGTTTCGCACATGACCACCACTCATCTGACAGAGATAATCGAGGGTGCTGGTAGAGTCAAATAATTTAGGGATTTCACGGAGGCGATCGGTTTGGTTTAATTCTGGAAA
This sequence comes from Limnospira sp. PMC 1279.21, assembly GCF_032349615.1. NCBI lineage: Bacteria > Bacillati > Cyanobacteriota > Cyanophyceae > Oscillatoriales > Sirenicapillariaceae > Limnospira > Limnospira sp. PMC 1279.21. The sequence continues at coordinate 519 of NZ_JARPLU010000359.1, forward strand.
TGCTCGTGCTAATACCATTTGTCTGAGCAGATTAATTCCGGGTTCGCAGTCGCTACCGTCTCGTTCTTTGACTCTGACCATTGGTAGCAGTTTGGCGGGGGAACCAAAGCGGTTGCTAACGGCTTCTTTATCGTTGGAAAAGGTGAGAATTAGGGGAATTGTATAGATGACATGACACAGAAGTTTATTGAGTTGTTCACCCCTATCTACAAATAAATATTCTGGTTGGGTACGGATGCCGAATTTGGCTTTATTATCGATGCGATCTAGGTTGTCAATAATCACGACTAATCCGGCTTGTCCCCGTTGCTGTAGTTGTTGTTGAGCGGGGGTGATTAATTCCTGGTTAATGACTTCAATAATGTTATTAACTCGGGGTTCTAGGTGTTGTCTTAATAGCGATCGCACATCCCTTGAGTCTTTGGCTTTGGCGGTAATTTCACCAATCCCAAAAGATAGGGAAAAACCCTCGGAGTCTTGGCTAACACCAATATCACCGACGACGGGAATATTGCTCCGAAAACTGGTAATTTCTGTATTCAGAAGGTTGGCAGCGCTTTTCAGAATGCCTTGAAAGCGTTTGGGTTGCAGACAGACACCACTATTTTCTAAACTTTGGGAAACTTGGCGAGCGATCGCCAGTAAGATGTCACTAATATCGACATCTGCCATATCTAAGTCCTGGGAAGACTCGAAGTAAACTACATGGAATTTATCCGCTTCTAACTCAGTTTTTAATCGTGATAATTCGGTGGATTTTCCACAGCCTATATGTCCGGTAAATAATTGACAGGTAGGTTGATGGTCAGAAAAGGTGATCGTCCGTTTCAGTTCCCGAATTACATTAGAACCCCGAACTGTTGAAAAATCAATATAGTATTGTCGATCTTCAGGTTTCGATATATTCAGAGTGTATCGCGGGTTACAGGCTCGAAAGAATCGTCCAAGGTTTAGGGACATTTAATTTATGCTCTATAAAACTTAAACAAAACCGGACATAGCCGGATATTGATGTTTATTTCTGGCTTCGTCCGGGACTGTCGGCAGCACCCCGTCCACAAGTGTAATCGTCTGAACCAGGCGATTTTTCTAAATTTATACTGGCGTTCAAATCTCTATCAATCTTCAAGCCACAGTTTGGACATTCAAAAGTCCGACGGACTAGGGGCATTTTTTGACGATGGA
>NZ_JARPLU010000036.1:0-25459 GCF_032349615.1 Limnospira sp. PMC 1279.21
GGGCCTGGAACTAGCACGCATTCCAGGGTAGGAACTTTAACTCTTGCTCTGAACGGAGCCAGTTAAGGCTATAGCTGGTCAGCTACCTGAAAGGGGGGCACGAAGCCCCCGTGCTTCAGCCGGGGGTGCTGACATCAAGCCAAGTTAAAAGTTATTCGACCACACCCGGCAAGATTACGGTGTCAACAGCATGAATCACCCCATTGCTGCCCAAAATGTCAGATTGAATGACACTGGCTTCATTCACCATTACAGTGCCGTCCATAACAGTAATAGTTAAGGGCATTCCGGCAACGGTTTCCACAGACCCATCAGTAATGTTAGCAGACAGAACTTGGGCGGGGACAACGTGATAGGTAAGAATTTGAACCAGTTGATCGCGATTTTCGGGTTTGAGAAGTTCTTCAACAGTGCCTTCCGGTAGGGCCGCAAATGCTTCGTCAGTGGGAGCAAAAACGGTGAAAGGTCCTTCACCAGAAAGGATTTCGGCTAATTCGGCTGCTTCTAAAGCAGCTACTAGAGTGCTGAATTGGTCGTCACCACTAGCAATACCAACAATGGTTTCTGTGGGGTCTGAGTCAACTACAGCAGTCATTTCTTCCCCGGCGGGTTCTGCTTGGGCTTCGATGGTTTCATCAGAAACGGTTTCAGTGGCTACAGGCTCACTGGTTTCGGCAATTTGTTCGGTGGGTTCGCCTTGGGTTTCGGTGGCAGTAGGTTCGCCACAAGCCGCCAAGAATGCTGTACCACCTAGGGTCACTAACAGGATCAAAAGCCGTTTAGCCATCAAAGTCATAGTTTTCCTTTAGAGAGTTTTCTACAGAACTGTTCAAATAATCTTGACTTAATTTAACTTATCTTAACACAAGTTTACTGGCCGTCAAGTCCCATGCTAATTCTTGCTTAACCATGCCCGCTATCCCCTGCCCTTTAGTATGGGGTGGTGAGGATTAACGACGGTCTTTGAGCCAGAATGTCATCATTTTGCCTCTTCCTTTTACATCAATTACACCCCTTTCCTCAAAAATAAAATTATCGTTGAGTAGCGCTTTGGTGGCGGCGGTGATCTGAATTCTTCCCACTTCGCCTTGAGACTCCATACGGGAGGCGACATTGACGGCATCCCCCCACAGGTCATAGATAAATTTACGAGTGCCAATTACCCCGGCTACCACAGGTCCGGTATTCATCCCAATGCGTAAATTGAAGGGTTCGCCGTCTTGGCGACGGAAACGGACAATTTCTCGCTGCATATCTAGAGCCATCTGAGCGATCGCTTCTGCATGGTTTTCTCTAGGGGTGGGTAAACCTCCGACTACCATATAGGAATCCCCAATAGTCTTAATTTTCTCGAGTTGGTGTTTTTGAGCGAGTTCATCAAAACAGGAAAATATATCATTGAGTAAATCCACCAATTCCGTGGGGGATATCTGTGCGGAAAACCCGGTAAAATTGACCAAATCTGCAAACATGACTGTTGCTTGCTCAAAGCGTTCCGCAATAGAATGGGGGCTCTGTTTTAAACGTTCCGCAATAGAGTGAGGCAAAATATTCAATAGCAGCCGCTCGGATTTTTGTTGTTCAACCCGCAAAGCATCTAAAACCCGGCGGCGCTCGGTAGTATTACGAGCCACCCAAATTACACTATTGTCTGGCATGGGGGAAACTGTGGCAGCAAACCACACCAGATCGGCATCAGCAGCAGAGGGTAAGATATTAACAGGGCCTTGCTGCCCGGGTTCTGGGGGTGCTAATTGCATACTGTATTCTAGGTTGATGGTTTGTCCGGTTTGAAGGACTTTCTGGATATTTTCGTAAAAAAGCTGTGCTTGGGGGGTCGGAAATATGTCAAATACTGTTTTTCCGAGTAAATCGCTACTAGGTGTATAGACTACTTCCGCGTTAGTGGTGACTATTTTCTTATAGCGTCCCTCTCCATCAAAAACCGCGATCACGTCGGTCATGGCTGCAAATAAGGCTCGCAATTCGGCTTCTGAGGCTCGTAAGGCTGCTTCTATCCTTCGTCTTTCGGCCACTTCTCTGATTAGGTGATGGTTGGCTTCTTGTAAGGCGGCGGTGCGTTCGACGACCCGCTTTTCTAGTTCCTCTTTGGCTTGTTGGAGGCCGATTTGTCCTAGTTTGCGATCGGTAATATCTTCGACAGTTCCTTCATAATAAAGAATTTCTCCCTGGGGACTACGGACGGCGGTGGCATTTTCCGAAATCCAACGAACTTGACCATCTATCCGTCGAATTTGGGACTCAAAATCTACTACGGAACCTTGGCTTTCTAAGAGATAAACAAATTCCTGGCGGCGCTTGGGGTCGATATACAGTTGGGATTGAATATCGGTTAAATTGGTCATTAATATGGTCGGGGATTCGTAGCCGTAAATCCTGGCTAAGGCGGGATTAGCGCTGATATAACGACCTTCTGGGGTAGTTTGAAATATTCCTTCTAGGGCATTTTCAAAAATGCTACGATAGTTGGATTCTGCCTGTTTTAAGGCTTCTTCTGCGCGCCGACGATCCGTAATATCAATACCTACAAAAAAGGCGGCACTACCGCTGTTGTATTTCCGGGCGGCAATTAGGTAATCTCTGGGTTCATTTTTAATATAAGATGTCACTTCTTTATAGGCTTCAAAACTACCGCTATTAAAGAAGTCTTCCACAAAGTCATTAAATTCCGGACTAGCTTTCAGAAAACCGATGTGCTGACCAATAAATGCCTCGGCGGGGAGGTCGAAGGTTTGGGCTAGATATTGATTAACCCCTAAATAACGTTGGTTAGAATCAATCCAAGATACTGTTCCTGGGACGACATTTAACACAGCTTCTAACTGGTCTTGAGTCGTTTTTAATGCGGCTTCTGCACGTTTGCGATCGCTAATATCAATTCCCACCACAAAAGCCGCTTGATTATTATTATACTTGTGGGCAGCAATCAGATAATAATATTCCTCATTTTCTAGGGAAGATGATATTTCTTGATATGCTTCTAATTCGGGACTTTCAAAGAAATATTGTATAAAATTCTGAAACTGAGAACCCCTACCCAGAAAACCAATATGTTGATTAGAAAAATCTTCTCTGGGTAAGCCATATAAATCAGCTAATTTTTGATTAACTTCGATATAGTGCAGGTCTGATGTCACCCAGGAAACCGTACCAGGAACCGCTGCTAAAACCGCTTGTAAACGCATATTAGCTTGGCGGAGTTCTTCCTCAGCTTGGCGACGTTGCGTAATATCAATTCCCACCACAAATACAGCTTGATTATTATCATATTTCTGAGCCACAATTAGATAATGGCGTTCTTGATTGTCCACATGAGTCCGCACCTCGCGATGGGCTTCTTTTTCCGGGCGATTAAATAGGTCAGTTACAAAGTCATTAAATTCGGAACTGGTTCCCAAAAAGCCAATATGTTGATTAGCAAAAGTTTCTCGTGGCAATTTAAATAAGTCTGCCAAAGATTGATTAACTTCCAAATAGCGTAAATCCCTACTAATCCAAGAAACCGTGCCAGGTACAGCTTCTAACACCGCTTGCAGTCTAGCATTAGCCATTCTTAGAGCCTCCGCAACTCTAGTGCGTTCGACAATTTCTTGCAGTAGTTGAGTGTTGGATTCTCGTAGGGCGGCGGTGCGTTCCGCGACGATATTTTCTAAGCCTTCATTAACCAATTGCAGTTGGGCTTCTACCTGTTTCCTGATTTCGATTTCTTGTTCAAGTTGCTTTCTGGTTTCTTCTAATTCGCGGGTTTTTTGTTTGAGTTTTTCGGCGCGTTCGGTACTTTGGCTAACTTCAGCAAGTAAGCCAATCACAATTTCGGAAGCATTAAAGTTATTGGCTTCAAACCCTAACCATGGCAAGGGTTTAATGCGATGGGGACTGGTGTAAATAATCTCAAACTGACCATCAGATTTAGCCCTACCAATGCGGCATAATTTCCTAATATGATGGTTGGGTTCCATGCGGATAATACCACTGGGGGCTGAGAAACTTTGACCATAGGTAGCAATTCGTACCCTTTCCGGGTCGAAAGATTCGGCTAACTCTACGGCTTGTTTCCATAGATAAACTTGACTATAGGCGGCTTCTATGGGGTCGCTAGTAACGCGATCGCTTCCATATCTCGCCTGAAAATGTTGAACAAACCGACGATTTTCGGGAGTATCTAAACTCTGAAAATAACTCCAACAACTCAGATGACCCGTCGCCGCATTCCCGATGCTTTTCAGTTCCGTTTCCGAAACAGAAATAGCCAAAATGGGGATTTGTTTCGCGTTTAAACCTGCCGCTTGAAATTGTTGGTAAAATGCTATATTGCTATCACCAGTAAGCGTATTAAACACCACATCAGGTTTCGCTCGCACAATACGCGCAATAATCGACCTAAAATCCTTAGCCCCCAAGGGTTGATATGCTTGACCCACCACATAGCCTTCATTTTGCTGAAGCTGAATTTTGATCAGTTTACTCACCGTATGGGGGAATGTATAATCGGAACCGAGCAAATAAAAGCGCTTGCCAACATTTTCCAACAACCAGGAAACGACAGGTTCAACCTGTTGATTAGCACAGGCTCCTGTGTGAAAAATGTTGGGGGAGTCTTCTAGTCCTTCGTATTGGACGGGATACCACAACCCCACCCCTAATTCTTCTAAAACGGGTTTGACAGCCTGACGACTGGCTGAAGTCCAACACCCAAAGAGGGTGACAACCTGTTTGTCCTGAATTAGATTTTTGGCTTTCTGAGCAAAGCAAGCCGGATCTGATTGACAATCTTCAATAACAGGTTCAATAAACTTTCCGAGAATTCCTCCACTTCGGTTAATTTCTCGAATGGCCATCAACTCGGCATCTCTGAGGGGCGCTTCGCTAATTGCCATTGTCCCACTCAAAGAATGCAGTATCCCGACTCGTACACCTGGCATAGCTACTGCTTAACGGTTTATAAAATTGATATCAAGGGAACCTCCGACCTGGCTGCACCCAATTTTCGGGCCGGGGTCTAGCTAGTCTCATATAACTATATTAACCAACTATGGCATAATATGCTCTAGTTCCACCCCTTGCTCCTCAAATATTGGCCAATCATGATCTTAAACAGATAGATGTAATTGTGATCCGGTAGCGGTTTTAGTGACTTCTATTTTGGCTTGAAATGCCTCTTTCAGGTGGGGAATGTGGGTGACAGCTAAAATGCAGGAAAAATCTGGGGCGATCGCATTGATCGCAGCAATTAGGCGATCGCATCCTTCCGCGTCTTGGGTACCAAACCCTTCATCAATAATCAGCATTTGTAGCGCACATCCCGCTCTTTGTGCTAATAATTTAGCTAGGGCTAATCGAATCGCAAAATTAATCCTAAACGCCTCGCCGCCAGAATAGGTTTCATAGGGTCTAGTTCCCCTGGCATCAGCAATTAATATATCCAGTGTATCAATTAACTTAGCCTTTTTCCGTTTCGCGCTGCCACTGCGTCCACTCCGTTGGGTAACAAACTGGACATGGAGTTGATTCGCCGACAGCCTCGCTAAAATTTGATTCGTTTCGGCTTCTAATTGCGGTAACACATTTTCAATCATCAGTGCTTGAATACCATTTTTCCCAAAGGCTTGGGCTAATTCCTTATAAATTAGGGCTTGGTGACGATATTCCGATAATTCCTGTTTTTGCTGGCTTTGCTGCTGGCTCAGATTTTCTAAATGGATTCGTTGTTGTTGCAGCTTTCCTAATTGACTTAAATATTGATCAAGTTGTTGTCGCTGCTGTTTTATTTTCCCTTCTAGGTTACTAATATATAACCTAGGATTTGGTGTATCTTCCAACTGTTTAGTTAAGAGTAGTATCTGTGATTTTACCCCCGATAAATCCTGCGATCGCACTTGATTTAATTGTCGTAATTCAGTCAGCCGTTGTTGAATTTGTGGATACTGACTTTCCGCCACTTTCAACTGTTCTGCTTTCCTCACCCATTGCTGTGCCTCACGCAACCGCACCCGGACTTGATTATGGTCTTCCAAATTATAACCGCTCTCATTTAACTGTTTTTTGAGCTGAATAATCCTCTGCTGTAATTCCGAGGCGGTTTGTAGATAAATTATCTGGTCTAATGCCGACTGTAATTGTGCCACCATTGGCGGTTTGTCGGCTTGTAGTTGCCCTAGTTTTTGTTGGGAATCCCGAATTTGTATTTGCTTCATTTCTGCCCATCTCCAGCGCTTTTCTTCATTCCTAGCCAGAGCGTGGCTTTGTTCATTATAATCTAGTTCTTGCAGTTGCAGATCTAGTTGTTGCAGTTGCTGATACAGCGTCGCGGAGTGACTACCATCAGATAGCGATCGCTCAATTTGACTAGCTTCATCTCCCCACTGTTGTAGCTGCAATTCATCACTACCGAAACCCTCTAAGCGTGCTTGTAGTTGACCTCGTTGTTCTCGCAATTCTTCATAATTAGAGATTTGCCTTTGTAAGGTTGTATATTCAACCCGTAACGCAGCTATTTCCTGTTCGGAACGCGCCAAATCTTCCCGAATTATCCACAGGCGATCGCGAATTTCCTGTTGTTGGTTTTGGTGTTTACCCATTACCAAATTCCAGTGATGTTCATCTAAAGGGCGATCGCATAGGGGACAAACAGGCGCAGAGTCCCCCCTATTTTCCTCACTAAAAGAACGCCCTAACATTTCCATCTTTTTGTCTAATTCCGCTAATTTCGACTCATACTCCTGCTGTTGATGAGCCAATTTTTCCAAGTGGTTATGGCGTGACTGACCCTTAGCTGTGACCCGATTTTGATAAGTGCGTTTCTTCTCAATTTCCTCAATAGTTTGATGGAGATTTTGTAACTCTTGTTCTAATTTAGGGCGGTTATTTTCCAGGCGGTTCTGCATTTTGTGCATCGACGTATATAGTTCATCAAAACGGGCGCTAAGACGCGCTTGAGCGCGGTCTATTTCCCCCTGTATACGTTGATGTTCTTGCAGGATAGGGGTAACTTCAATTTGTAGTTTATCTAACTCATTCAGGCGCAAACGAGCCTGAAACAGTTGAGCCATTCCTGCTTCGACTTCCGGCTGTTCAACCAGCACCTTTTGATATTCTTGTTCCTGTTTATGGAGAGATTCCAGGCGAGTTTCAATCGTATCTTTATCCCGTTGTAATTGGTGGATTTTATCCTGTTGTTGCTGCTGAAGTTCCCGGAGTTGCTGTTGAATTTTTTGGTGAGTTTGAAACTGTAAACTCATCGTTTCTTCTGTAGCCTGTAGGGTCTGAAATTCCACAATCCCAGCGTTTATTTCTTCCTGTTGTTGCCGAATACAATCTAATTGTTGTAGTTGAGTTTGGGTGACGATAATTTCCTGTTGAAGGCGATCGCATTCTTGTTTAATCCCATGATATTGTTGTCGCTGTCCCTCTAATAGTTGTTCACAGGTTTGGCGATATTGTTGTTGTTCTCGGTAGGCTTGCAGTTGCTTTTGCTCAGACTCTTGTTGTTTCTGAAGTTTACCAAGGGTAGCTTCTAACTGAGTCATTTGAGCCACTATTTCCGGCAGTTTTTGTGTCTCCAACTCTCCGATAGTTAAAGTTTGTTCTAATTGCTCAATCTTGAATTTATATTCCTTCGAGATATCTTTAGCTTTCTCCACTAAAGTATCATATTCATCTAACTTGAGTAAGCTGCCTAACACTTCTTTGCGATCGCTGGGACGTTTTAACATAAACTCATCAGCTTTTCCCTGACGCAAATAGGCAGAATTAATAAAAGTATCGTAGTCTAGGCGCAGATGTTCTAAAATCTTTTGTTGTGTGCTACGGACTCCCCCTTGACTGAGGGCAGTAAACTTAATTTGCTCCGCTTTTTTGTCCGGTTCTAATGGTGCGATTTGAAAATCCAGAGTCCCCGACTGACCACGGCGACGAGTCCTAATTACCCGGTATAAGTTACCATGACTAATAAAGATAAAATCCACCCGCATTTGGGTTTCGCCAATTTGAATTAAATCATCTTCCGTCCCCGCCCGACTATGACCCCAAATCGACCAGGCGATCGCCTCTAACAGCGAAGACTTACCCGCCCCATTCGGTCCACAAATGCAGGCAGTGTGCAAGCCACTAAAATCTAGGCTGGCGTCGCGATAACTGAGAAAATTCTTCAGGGTGAGTTTCTGTGGGATCATATCGCGATATTCAGATGAAATTCCGTTTGATATCAGTTTGAGCGAAGCTCCCATAATTATAGCACCAATCAATCCTATTGGTTAACCTAGACCAATCTGCTCATATTAATTGTGTCACTAGCTTTTCTCCAACCATTGCTAAGAACGAGATCAGCAAATCCAAAGGTGTCGCTCTGAGGTCAAACAACCTGCTAAAATCGTAATATTGTTATTGTGGGCAGCGATTATGACAGGAGATTATCGATCGCCACAGGGAATAGTAGATCAGTTTCAAGCATTGCAACATCAACTCCGAGAGTCTTTCAGTCAAGGGGGAAACCTGGGATTTGATGATTTTGATGTATTAGTGATTCCATCCCTCACCTTAGATCAGCAGCAATTGCAGAAAATTCCCGGAGTTCATCAGTATGAGGAGAGATTTCTGTTTTCTCTGACTCGTTTACGAAATCCTAGAGTTAGATTAATTTATGTAACTTCCCAACCCCTTCACCCCAGCGTTATTGACTATTATCTGCATTTAATGCCCGGAATTCCCTTTTCTCACGCGCGCGATCGCCTACTATTATTTTCTACCTACGATTCCTCTAATCGCTCCCTCACCGAAAAAATCCTAGAACGTCCCCGGTTAGTCGAAAGAATACGCCAAGTCCTGCGACCTAACCGCACCTATATGGTCTGCTTTAACTCTACTCAATGGGAACGAAAATTATCAGTTAAATTACAAATTCCCCTCTGGGCTTCTGACCCCGATTTAGCCCATTGGGGAACCAAAAGCGGCAGTCGCCAGATTTTCGCAGAAGCCAATATTCCCCACCCAGACGGCAGTAAATTAGTCTGGAATGAAACAGCTTTAGCCGCAGAAGTTAACGCTTTATGGGAACGACAACCCCAGTTAAAACGAGCAGTAATTAAGCTAAATGAGGGCTTTTCTGGAGAAGGCAATGCTATCCTTAATCTCCAAGGACTTGGCGACATTCCCCCTCATCAAAGGGTCGCAAAAATTAGCGATCGCTTGGTGAATTTAAGTTTTCAAGCCAGCCATGAAACCTGGTCTAGTTTCCGTAGCAGAATCCCTGAATTAGGCGCAATTGTCGAAGCCTTTATCGAGGGAGACATTAAGCGATCGCCTAGTGTTCAATGTCAGATTTACCCTTCCGGGGAGGTCGAAGTTCTATCTACCCATGACCAAATTCTGGGGGGTCCAGATGGTCAAATTTTTGAGGGTTGTAGTTTCCCCGCTGACCAAGCCTATCGATTACAACTGCAAGAATTAGGTGAAAAAGTCGGTAAAATCTTAGCCCAAAAAGGAGCCCTCGAAAGATTTGGTTTAGATTGTATTGCCGTTCGTCAACCACAGCCACCAGAGGCACAATGGGAACTACAAGCCATTGAAATTAACCTGCGTCGGGGTGGCACAACTCATCCATTTATGACCCTCCAATTATTAACTAATGGCGAATACGATCGCCATACTGGCTTATTCTACAGCCAGAATAAACAACCTAAATATTATATTGCCTCAGATAATCTTCATAGCCATCATTATCGCGGTCTTTTACCCAATGATTTAATGGATATTATCGCCCAATATCATCTGCATTTTAACAATAAAACAGAAACCGGAACCGTATTTCACTTAATCGGCTGTTTGTCTCAATTCGGGAAACTGGGTTTAACCTGTATTGGTGACTCTCCCACACAAGCACAGGAAATCTACGATCGCATTGTCGCCGTTTTAGATCGAGAAACTCAGGCGATCGAACAGTCAGAAGACACACTAGACCTATCCCCAAACCTGGGAAAAGTCTGTGAACATTTATCAGGATCTATTTATTAGTTAGCGTTATTTAGGCTGATAATGATCACAGCTAGAACAGCAACCTGTAGGATTAACAGCACATAACAAAAATGCCGAGTTAGCGTTAAATTTACAGGTCGCCTGTTTATTAACCGTCTTTGATAGCAGGTTATAACGCTGTTCGTGATGTTCTATAAACCGTTTGATTTGTCGATGGGACTGTAGCCGCATTCTTTCCATACCTAGGTTGTTCATCGCCCAGCTTTGCGTAAATGTTCATGATTATAGATTGTATCTATATCTTATCCTATCCGCTTGTGTTTTTGATCACAGAAGCACCCAGGTATCTTAGAGTCTCAGCGAGAGGTTACGCCAAGCGGGTTAAGAGATAGGTTTTTTGATTACCACCCCAACCCGCCGGATTCGAGTTAAGCTACTTTTACCAATTCTAACTCCTGTTTTTTCTTGACATATTCAGCCAGTTGTGATTCGATTTGCTGGCGCACTTCTTGGCGGTAGTCGTAGAAGTGTTCAAAGTGAGCGCACATGACTAGATACATTTCCACCACATCCGGGTTTTTGCGGATAATATCCAGTAGATAAATCCAAAAAGTCCAGCGAGTCTTACGGACTACTCCCTGTCGCCATATCAGAATTGACAAGGCTTTTATAGTTTTCCAGCTTAGGGTTCTTCCCCCAGCTTTTTGGCGACGAGGTGCGCCTAGTTTCAGATAATAGCGGTGAGTGCGATCGAGAAACACTTGCGGATCGTAGAGTTTCCAAAAACCGTCTATATATTCCTGTGCAATTTCCTCAATGGGACGAGTAGGAATAAAATTCATCAGAGTAGTCTGGTTAATATTGGCGGTTTCTGAGCCTTCCAGCAGCCTCCCTTCTTTCTTTAAACGATGCCATAATCCCGTATTAGGGAGAACCTGTAGCATACTAAACATAGCCACTGGAATAGCCGTAGTTTCTACAAATTGGATAATGCGATCGCCAGCCCCAGACTTTTCACCATCAAAGCCAATAATAAAACCAGCCATTACCCGCAGTCCAGACCTAGTAATATTATCCACAGCATCAACTAGGGAATTACGGGTATTTTGGAATTTTTTAGTCAGCGCGAGACTACCTTCGTCCGGGGTTTCAATTCCCAGGAAAACCGCATAGAAATTAGCCTCTACCATCATGTTCATTAATTCTTGGTCTTGGGCGAGATCAACTGATGCTTCTGTCATCATACGGAAGGGATAGTTATTTTTTTCCATCCATTCTTTCAACGCCGGAAGCAGCAATTTGACATTGCGTTTATTCCCAATGAAGTTATCATCAACCAAAAAGATAGTTTGAGTAAATCCTAGTTCTAGGAGGCGATCCAGTTCCGCCAGTAACTGTTCCGGTGCTTTGGTGCGAGGTTTGCGACCATATAACACAATAATATCACAGAATTCGCACTGAAACGGGCAGCCTCTGGAGAATTGCAAAGCCATCATATCATAGGCTTGTTTTTCCAACAAATCAAACCTAGGAATTGGGGTAGTAGTTACATCAGGTTTTTCGCCATTAGCGGCGCGTAATATCCCACTTGTTTCCCCTCTTTCCAGGGCTGCTACAAACATAGGGAGGGTAATTTCTCCCTCATCTAACACTAGAAAATCAGCCCCCATTTTTTCAGCTTCGTGGGGTAGTGCGGTCGGGAAAGGACCCCCAACTGCTACAATTTTGCCGCGTTTTTTGGCTTCCTGAATTTGGTCGAGGAAGTCATTTTTTTGAACAATCATGGCGGACAAAATCACTAATTCTGCCCATTCCCATTCTGCTTCCGTGACGGCTCGCACATTGCGATCGACCAGCTTAAATTCCCATTCTTGGGGGAGAATAGCCGCTACTGTGATTAAACCCAAAGGCGGTAATAGAGCCTTGCAATCGACTAAATCTAAGGTTTTTTCAAAAGACCAAAAACTTTTTGGGAAAATTGGATAAACCAGTAAGACTCTCATGGAATGCACCAGATTAAGGATAAACTAGAGATGGGAATTTCATGATATATGAGGGTTCTAAGAAACCGCCATTTGTGCAATTTCTTCGGTGAGAATTTCCACCGTTTGATAAATTTGTTCTTCCGTATGCTGACAGGTAACAAAAAAACGCAGACGGGCTGCATTTTGAGGAACGGAAGGATAGAACATAAATGGGACGTTAATACCCCGATGAAACAGATTTTGGGACAGTTGCACAGAAGCCAGGGAATCGCCCACAATAATCGGAATAATGGGCGAATCTTTGCTGGTTCCTGTGTTGAGATTATGTTGTTTAGCGAGATTCAGGAACAATTGACCACGATCGCGTAGTCTTTGCACCCGTTCTGGTTCTGATATTAACACATTAATTGAAGCCAGAACCGATGCCGCGTTAGGTGGCGAAATACCCACGCTGTAGACAAAACCGGGGGCCGTATATTTCAAGTATTCCACTAAAGCACTAGACCCCGCAATATATCCCCCACAACTGGCGAAAGATTTACTAAGGGTTCCCATCCACAAATCTACATCATTGGGGTCAACGCCAAAGTGTTCACTAAGCCCTCGGCCATGTTGACCTAATACCCCAATTGAATGGGCCTCATCCACCATCAGAAAGGCTTTATACTGTTGTTTTAACTCAATAAACCTGGGTAGATCGGGAATATCACCATCGGTGCTATAAATGCCTTCTATCAGGATTAAAGTGCGTCTATAACGGTGGCGGCGGTCTTTGAGAATTTGGTGCAGGCTTTCCCAATCATTATGGGGAAAAGCAATAGTAGTGGCTCCCGAAAGTAAACAGCCTTGTAATAGACTATTATGGCTGAGGACATCATGAAGGATCAGGTCATTTTGTCCAAATAGGTGGCCAACGGTGGTGACGTTGGTAGCATGACCGCCAACATAAACGATGCTGTCTTGGGTGCCGATAAAATTGGCGATCGCCTTTTCTAACTCCCGATGAATAGGTTTTTCCCCCGAAAGCAGGCGGCTGGCGGAAGCCGATGTACCATAGCGGTCTATAGCATCCTTCGTAGCTTGGGAAACTATCGGATCACCAGACATCCCCAAATAGTTATAGGTAGCATAGTTAATCAACTCACGACCGTCAATAATCGTGGTATTGCTGGCGATACCTTCTTGGGGGGCAAAGAAGGGGTTATTAATGCCCAAGGCTGCAATTTCCTGCTGTTGCTGTTTAATTTTCAGGTATTCTGGATACAGTTCAAACCGATAGTATTCCGGGGGAATATCTGGTAAGGTTTGGCTGGTGGCTCTTTGGCGCAACAATTCGGCAAGCAGATCCCGTTTTTGTTGTGGTGAAAGGTTAGCGGTGCGATCGGATATATTGGTCATTAATGATTTTCCTGTTCAGACAACATTGAATTCAGCAGGGACTCTACCTCGGCATTGGACATTTGATTGAGTCTTTCTAGCAGTTGTTGTGCCTGTTGTGGACTCACAGACTGACCACTGCTGTTGGTTGTCGCTTTAGGGGTGGTATCCTGGGCTAGATAATCAGCGATCGCCTTAATAGTCGGATAATCCCACAGTAACGTCGGGGGAAGTCTACGTCCAAATTGATTTTCCAGGTCTCCAGATAAATTAACCGCCTCAATAGAATTAAGGCCATAATTGGCAAAGTCTTCATCAATATCAATGTCATCTGGATTTAACCCCAATCTCTCAGCCATTTGGGTAATTAACCAGCCTTGGATCGCTTCCGCATCAGGGGATAAACCCACAGAATTTGGCGATTTAGGTTGGCTACCCAGTTGGTCAATATCTTTTCCATTCCAAGAGTGGTTCAACACTTGCACTATTCACTCCTCCATCACATTTTAGGCTGGCTATGCAAGATTCCGGGGCAGATTAGGCAGCCCGTCGGCGGTGAATCTTAAATCGCACCTAGACGGTTATTGTGCCACGAAGCCGATCTGATCAATCCTTTGCTGTTTCTGTTATTACCTCTAACGGGCAGAATAAGTTTAGTCTTCGACTACCTCCAAAGTCCCCGCTAGAAAACCAGCACGGCAAGCATGACGTTGGATCTTACCACTTGATGTTTTGGGAATGGTTCCAGGTTTGAGTAGCAGGGTACTATAAACTTGCAAATCATGATTTTGGGAAACCGCACGCCGGATTGATTGAATTAGGTCCTTAGTGCTGAAGGATTCCTCCCTGGAAACATTGGTTGAGGTTTCACGACGAGGACTAGATTGCCGTTTCCAATAGTAGCGTTCTACTTCTGCAATCACCACTAACCTTTCTTCCCCCCCCACATCTACGGAAAATCCCGCCGCACAACTAGGACGGATTAAGGGGTGACTTTGTTCAACCGTCCATTCTATGTCTTGGGGATAATGGTTGCGGCCGTTAATGATAATTACATCTTTCAGGCGACCAGTAATAAATAGTTCGCCGTTTTCGATGAAGCCTAAATCTCCAGTCCGCAAAAATGGTCCTTCTCCGGTGGTGGCTAGATATTGACTAAAGATGGACTCGGTTTCTGATGGTCGATTCCAGTAACCTTGGGCGATACTTGGTCCTGATACCCAAATTTCTCCTACCTGTCCGGGTTCACAGGGTATCCCCGTGGATGGGTCCACAATGGCGATCGCCTGATCTTCCAAACTTGAGCCACAGCCTACTACTGTGCGAGTATTCTCGGCGTGACCGTTGGTGGCGATCGCCTGATGTTGTTCTAGGGATGATGCTTGAATCGTTTTCAACGTCGGTAGTTGAGTTTTATCGCCGCCACTGACGATTAGGGTAGCCTCCGCCATACCATAGCAGGGATAGAAAGCCTGGGGATTAAATCCACAACTAGCAAACGTCCGCGCAAATTTTTCTAACACTTCATGGGATATCGGTTCCGCCCCATTAAATGCTAAATCCCAACTACTCAGGTCTAGGGTTTCTATTTGGTCTGGTGTGACTCGGCGCACGCACAAGTCATAAGCAAAGTTTGACCCGCCGCTGGTGGTCGCACCATGTCTTGATATTGCTTCTAGCCACCTGATAGGACGTTGGAGGAACATTAGCGGAGACATTAACACCACCGGAAATCCTCCATATAGGGGCTGGATAATCCCCCCAATTAACCCCATATCGTGATAGGGTGGTAGCCAGATCATCCCTATGCTGTCCTGGTTGTGACCGAATTTCTCATAAATCCAGCCCGAATTGTGCATCAGGTTCTGGTGGCTGATCATCACCCCTTTGGGGGTAGCCGTTGAACCTGATGTATATTGGAGAAACGCTAAACTTTCCGGGTTGATGCTTAGGTCCTCATAGCGATCGCTGCAACTTTCGGCTACCTTATCTGTGGCAACCCAGTTCAGTTTCTGTAGTTCCCAAACCTCCCCAAATTGCCGCTGTAGACTCGGTAGCACAGATTCTGTGGTTAGGGCTAGGTGAGAGTCCGCGTCTTCTAAGATACCCATAATCCTCGACAGCGAGCGGTTGGGGCGCGGCGGATAGGCCGGAATTGGTACTATACCTGCATACAAACAGCCAAAAAATGCCGTAATATAATCTATGCCCGGTTGATATAGTAGTAAGGCTCTCTCTCCCGGTTGGCTGAGGCTTTGGAGATGGGCGGCGATCGCTCGACATATTCTGTCTAACTTTTGGTAGGTTAAACTGATGGTTTCAGTTTCTCCATCCACTAAAAATTTATAAGCAACTTGATGGGGTTGATGGATGGCTCGACCCTTTAATATTTCCATTAACGTTGCTGCATCAAACGGATGTTGGAAAGCAGTCATTAAGTCTTAATAAGTGATTGAGTAAGCGAAAAAGTTTCCGGTCTCTTGGATAATATAACCTATTTTAATTTTTTGGCAACTTTTTTGTTGATTGGATGCTGACATCATCTTTTCCGGCTGACCCTAGGGACTATAATTACATCCCTAGAGTCTACAGGCTTATAGCCCGCTTCAAGTTTACGCCGTTTTTTGATTAATCATTATACTGGCTATAAATTACCCCGGGTTACTGTCGGGAATTTTGTGGATCTCTCTGCCATACTTGGTCTAGGCGATCGTTCCATTTTTTCTGATTCGCCGTCGCTTCCTGAATGTATGGAGAAGCCGCAATTAGTTTAATCAATAACTCATTAACCGCCGACCAAGGAAACTTTAAAGGTCGCACAATATCCAAGAATAACACTACCCTAATTCCATCCGTTTCATTCCACGCTTCATGGGGAAATGAATCGTCAAATAACATACATTTTCCCTCTTCCCAATGCCGGATTTCATCCCCTACTCGCAGACGGCACTTTTCCCGGGGTTCCGGCACTTTTAAACCTAACAAACACCGAATTACCCCCTTGTATGGTCCCCGATGTTCCGGGATATGTTTGCCCGGCAGTAATATAGAGAAAAATGCCGTTTTTAAACCTGGGATTTTTTGGATGATTTTGGTGGTCTCAGGACAGCGATCACAACTTTCAGCAGATTTAACTCCATAGCCATATAAACAGTAGGTTTTCCATAAATTATCCGTACTCGTATTATAGGCTTGATCCGGCGAAATATCCTGAAAATTAGGCAAATTATCCCGATATTTTAACAGTTCGTCTACCTCCTGGCGGATTAAATGCCAATCCCTTTCTAACAGGTCAACCCATTGGAAATGTTCCGGGTATTTGGCAGCGTCAAAAAATGCCGTATCTCCAATTTTGGAATATTTACCAATCGATGTTTCTAAGCCTCTTAATATCGGTTCGCCAATGCCATAAATTAAGAAATTTCGCAGTTTATCTTTAAAATTGCTCTGTAACCCTACCTCAGTCATAAATAGCACTTTTCCTTATTTGATTAATCACCCATATAGTAATACAGGTATATTTAATTATACAAGACCAGGGGCAACCAAAGAGATCCGGTTGCGATGCCCTGGCCAAAGCTGCTTGATGTTTGTTGATTAACTGTTAACTTGTTCCCGGCGCACCAGGTCAGAAATATTGCTTTGTTGCAACTCCTGACATTGCCATTGTCCGACCACCTCCAGAGTTCCCGCGAGAAACTGACGGCCACAGACTTGGCGTTGGACCTTACCGCTGGTAGTTTTCGGGAGAGTTCCAGTTTTCAGTAATACTACCGCAAAAACATCCGCTAGATGCTGATCAGCGATCGCATGACGGATAGCGCCAATAACCTCCTCGACATTCAGCTTTCGCAGAAATTGCCGTTGTACCTCGTAGGCGATGACCAGACGTTCTTCCCCCTCCACTTCAATCGAAAAAGCCGCCCCACAGCCCGGACGTAACTGATCATGACAGGTTTCTAAAGTTTGTTCAATATGTTGGGGATAATGGTTGCGACCCCAGAGAATCATCATCTCCTTAATCCTACCCGTAATAAATAATTCCCCATTCTCCAAAAACCCCAGATCACCCGTCCTCAGAAACCCACCCTGATTACCTAATTTAGCCTTAAACGTGCGATCGCTTTCCTCTGGGTTATTCCAATAACCCAAACCAATACCCGCGCCGCGCAGCCAAATTTCCCCTACTTCTCCCTCAGCACAACGGGTTAGGGTTTCCGGGTTAGCAATGACAATTTCATCCCCTAGCCAACCATGACCACAGCCAACCACAGCTTTCGCCGACCGATGATCACTCTCCACAGCTACCACCTTATTTTCCTCCAAAGCCGTGCGATCGACATAGCGAATCACCGGAAGATCTGCTTTTCGACCCCCAGAAATAAATAAAGTCGTCTCCGCCATACCATAACAGGGATAAAAAGCCGATCGTCGAAAACCACACTCCGCGAACGTTTTGGCAAAATTCTCTAAAGTTTCGGCGCGGACAGGTTCAGCCCCAGAAAATGCCACCTCCCAGCTACTTAAATCCAATTTTTTGATCTCACTAGGGGTCGCCTGTCGCCACAGTAAATCATAGGCAAAATTCGGCCCGCCGCTGGTCGTCGCTTGGTACCGAGATATGGCTTTTAACCAGTTCATGGGTTTCTGTACTAGCGCCACCGGAGACATTAACGTTACCGGAAAACCACCATATAGCGGTTGAATGACTCCCCCAATAAGTCCCATATCGTGGAATAGGGGTAGCCAGATCAAGCCTTGACTTTCCCCCCTGTGTTCAAAGGCTTGATAAATCATTTCCGAGTTGTGTAGGACGTTTTGGTGAGTCACCATTACTCCTTTTGGTGTTCCCGTAGAACCCGAAGTATATTGCAGAAATGCTAGGGTTTCCGGGTTGATGTCTGGGGGAGACCAGGACTCTCCTAGCTTCGGGTTTAGACTGTCTGTAGTTATCCAGGGGAGTTGCTCGAATTTGGGCGCTAATTCCGGCACTTTTTTTAATAGTCCTTGTATATGGGATAACAAGGGTTTACTGGTTAGGGCTATTGTAGCGTTTGATAATTCGATGCGTTCTTGCAGTTTTCCTAATCCTTGGCTAGACCGGGGTGGGTTATCCGTTACCGCTACTACCCCCGCATACAGACACCCAAAAAAAGCCGCGATAAATTCTAGTCCGGTGGTGTAGGGATACACTACTAATACATGGGTTCCGGGGGGGACGTGGCGACGAATTTCTGTGGCGATCGCTTTCGCTTGTTCGTCTAGTTCCCTATAGGTTAAGCGCCCCGACTCCGTTTCTCCGTCCGCTAAAAATGTATAGGCGTTTTGGTCTCTTAATTTTTCGGCGCGATCGCGCAGTAGGTCTACTAACGTTTGATACTCAGTCATTTGGCTTGCATATCCCATCTTTTTGATCAAACCACATTTTGCCACTTCCTACCCCCCCTTTAACTTCCCTCACATTTTTACCCAAATTCTCCATTTTCTATTGACAAATATTAGGGCTTGACTTATTATATAAGCATGGGAATCTGTGGCCGCATATATATAGAAATTTGGCCGATATCTTCATATCCCAAGAATTAAAGACCCGAATTTTCATGGGTCTTTGCTAGTTTTTAACCCCCCCCCTACAGAACTTGATGGCGATCGCTTAATGATCGCTACCGATAACGCTGGGGTTGGACGCGCCCCGCATTTAATTAACCTTTAAACAGTTGACAAACCTCGGCACTTGACATACAATTTTATTGTGGGAATCTGTGCCGACATATATATGGCTTTTGAGAGCCGGGACCCCTTCGATATCATTTAGAAATCGGAAAAATTGCCATAAAAGCCTCACCAGAACTTAATCTTATCGCCCTTATCCCAACACCATAGTTCATCTCAGGTCAGTATTAGCTTTTTTATTCCTGAATAGTCCCCAAAGTTACCGAAAAAGCCGACAATAGGGAAATCGTTGTCAATAAATGCGAGGCAATGAGAAACCCACTTGATTGACAGGGACTAAGGGAAGCTATTACTATTTGCTGGCTGACTTTGTGTTTCCCGCATCTGCCCATTTTTCGATAAATCAATAGACTATGCAAATCTTCTTGCGAATCTGGTTAGGACAAATTATCTCCGTAGTCGGCACATACATCACAGACTTCGCTTTAGGGGTGTGGGCTTATCAGACCACAGGTTCCCTAACCCTGTTTGCTCTGATCATGGTGTTAGCCTATCTACCCAATCTGCTAATTTCCCCTATAGCAGGGGTGCTAGTAGATCGGTGGAACCGACGTTGGGTGATGCTAATAGCTGATTCTACCACAGGTGTGACAGCAATAGGGATGATGATCCTGTTACAGTCCGGCAGCCTGGAAATTTGGCACATCTACATAGCCGTTAGCATCAGTTCCGTCGCTAACGCCTTCCATATTCCAGCTTACATGGCAGCGATCGCCCAAATTGTTCCCAAACAGCATTTAGGTCGAGCTAACGGCATGGTACAGATATCACGGGCGCTGGCTAGAATTTTGGGTCCGACCATTGCCGGATTTTTAGTAGAAGCTGTCCAGTTGCAGGGGGTATTAGTCTTTGATTTTGCCACCTATGTACTAGCCACCATTGCTCTGCTGAGTGTGAGGCTTCCCGATCCGAAACCAGTCGCATCAAGCGATCGCAAAACCGTTAATTTTGAAAGGATATGGGGAGAAATTAGCTCCGGGTGGGATTATGTAGCCGCGCGTCCGGGACTGTTAGGGTTAATGCTATTTTTTGCAGTCATTTATCTAACAGAAGGAATGATCCAGGTTCTTTTCTGGCCGATTATTCTCAGTTTTGCATCTAGTTCCCAATTGGGGATAGTGTTATCTATTAGTGGTTGCGGGATGTTATTCGGTAGCCTAGTAGTCAGCGCCTGGGGAGGATTAAAACGCCAAGTTAATGGAATTCTGTTGTTTGTCGCCCTACAGGGACTCTGTTTATGTTTAGGAGGATTTCAACCTACCCTATTTTTAGCAGCTATTGGCGGATTTGGTTATCTATTCTCCCAGCCCATTGTCATCAGCAGCAACCAAACTATCTGGCAATGCAAAGTTCCCCAATATCTGCAAGGACGAGTTTTCGCTTTACAAGGGTTATTTGAAAAATCCTTGTTAGTCGTAACACAACTCAGCGTCGGACCTTTGGTTGATGGCATTTTTGAACCCATGATGCAGCCTGGGGGAATATTGGCAGATCGAGTCGGACATATTATCGGTATGGGACCCGGACGGGGAAGTGCTTTGCTTTTGTGTGGGGTCGGTATAATTAATATTGCTGCCGTCATTATTGCCTATCGCAGTCCTCGTCTCCGTCGTTTGGAAGCTGAGGTTCCTGATGCGATCGCTCATTCTGCTAATGTAGTTTCTAGTTAACCTTAAACTAGACCCCGTAATGCTGCCAACTCTTCCATAATTGAAGGGGGTTCATATCCTAAATCAAACGCTTGGGAACTGTCTAGGGATGTATCGGGAGAACGGGGTGCGATCGATTTAACATCCTGTTGCTTTCCTGGCGTAATTCTATCCGCTGGTAAATCTAGCACCTGCGCCATTAGCAAGCCAAACTCATAGCGAGATATCCTCTGTTTTCCCCCTAGGTGTAATATCCCATTAACCTTTTTTTCAATCGCTAACAGTAACCCCCTAGCCGCAGTCGTGCCGCTAACTGGCGTGCGAAATTCATCCTCAAACAGGTTGAGGCAATTTCCCGATTTTAGCGTTTTGATAAATCCCTGGATAAAACTACCCCCATGAGGCGAGGCTATCCCATACATTAAAGGCATTCGACAGATAGCAGCTTTCGGATATCTGGCTAATATTTCCCCTTCCGCTTTCACTTTCTGTCCCCCATAAGTGTTAATCGGACAAACTAGATCAGTTTCTCGATACGGAGGGTTTAAACCATCAAATACTAGGTCAGTCGAAGTAAACACATAAGGAATTCCCGCCGCGCCGCACAAACTCGCCATATCCCCAGCCGCCACCACGTTAATTTTATGAGATATATCCGGGTTCTCTTCGCAAAAATTCGGTTTTGAAGCCGCCGCTGCATGAATGACCGCATCAGGTTTTATTTCTTCCCATACCTGCTTTAAGTCTCCTAATACCGTCAAATCAGTTTTGATAAATTTTACACCACTATCTGTCACCGGACTGGAATTATACGTTCCGTAAACCTCCCATTCAGATTTGGCTACCTGGCATATATTCCAACCCAAGAAACCGCTCGCACCTGTGACTAACAGTTTTGGAATCATCGCTTTTTATTGTATGGCTTTTGCTTCTGTTATCTTCCCGCCTAGTGGTCGATACTTTTGGGGATAATCCTATATATATGTCGCCACAGATTCCCATGCTTCTATAATAGGTCAAGTTCCAGGGTTTGTCAATACTAAATCATCATTTATTTTCCATTCATTGATATGGGGAAAATTACTTAGTTTTTTATGCCCCTAACCGCCAGATGAGCCATAACTCACAAAATGGCGTTTTTGTCAATAGCCAGATTTTGAGCCGTCCATTTTAGCCCCAAAACTCGTGCATCGTGATTTTAAGTTTTAGCCAGAGAATATTGATAATCCGCGATATAATAAGGGTTGTAGCCTCTTTTTTGGCGTAAAAACACAAGAAGCCCTTGGATGCGATTATTTATAGCATACCAAAACCCCTATAAATTCGTCAAGTGTTTGAGAGATATTCTCAATAAAATTTTAACAATTCTTAACATACTTTTAAAATTCAAAACCTTGGAAATTTATCTATCAGCAAAACTTAACTATGCTCGATGATATAAGGGGATAGGTGAGGGGGGCGGGTTTGTTAATATCGCAGTAAGTTTCATTAACTGTGGAACCCGCCATTAAAGTAGAATTGAGAATTGATAACTAAACCCTAGCCCTAACTACTTGTTGTAATACAGCTTCAAACATTTTAATGCCATCAGTATTACCCAACATAGGGTCAGCAGCTCTTTCGGGGTGAGGCATCATACCGACCACAGTACCGGATTGGTTACAAATTCCGGCAATATTATTGAGAGAACCGTTAGGGTTATCGCCTTCATAGCGGAACACGACCTGGTTATTATCTTCTAATTGTGCCAGAGTTTTTTCGTCGGCATAGTAACAACCCTCACCGTGAGCAATAGGAAGAGTAATCACCTCATTAGGTTGATATTTTCTAGTCCAGGGAGTTTTATTATTGACAACTCTGATGGGAACGCGATCGCAAATAAAATGCAGATCCCGATTGCGAACCAAAGCCCCAGGTAAAAGTCCGGCTTCGGTTAAAACTTGGAAACCATTACAGATACCGATCGCGAATTTACCAGCATTTACATGGTCAATAGTAGCGCGAATAATGGGAGAAAAACGGGCGATCGCACCACAGCGCAGATAATCACCATAACTAAACCCGCCGGGAATGACTACCACATCAATATCAGAAAGGTCTGTATCTTGGTGCCACACCATGCGGGTGGGTTTGTTTAAAAGTCCCTGTGTCACCCAGGCGACATCGCGATCGCAGTTAGAACCAGGGAAAACTAGGATACCAAATTTCATATCTAATGGGCTGTAGTGGTTGCAGTTTCCGATAGGGGGGTTAAATCAAAACGATAGGTTTCGATGACCGGGTTGGCTAAAATGCGATCGCAAATTTGATCAATTTGCTGGACTGCTTCCGCTTCGTCCGCCGCCTGGAGTGTCACCTCTATATATTTACCAATTCGGATTTGTTCGACATTTTGATATCCCATCTGCTGAACGCCGGAACGAACCGCCGTCCCGGCTGGGTCTAACACTGAAGGACGAAGGGTGACGTAAACTTTAGCTTGAAATGTTTGTGCCACAAAACTACCCATACTGCTTAACTAACAAATCTTATTATCCACCAAACCCGGATCACAAGAAACATCTACGAATTATCAACTGCAACAAGACTCTAGTTGGCTTCTGGCAGGTGTCACAAAATCTTCATACACATGACACAGGGCTGTAACAAGGCCTGACTATTCTTAACACTGTAAGCAAGCAAGTTTAGTAACTCGCTCCTCACACCATCATCCTTTGTAGTTCCACCGCCACCGCGTCGGTGGATTTTTTTTGGCTTTATGGTTGATTTTTTGTTCAATTTTTAAAAAAATGTACAGCCAGGGTGGCTGGGGGGGGTTGACAGGCGACGGGAACTCATGCTATATTATTGACATATTTTTATATAATTGGATATTTGCAAAAATAAAAAAATTGAATATATTTCCATTTTCTAAAATAATACCATAAGTCAACCCAAAAAGCAAGGGAACCCCCAAAACAGAAATTTTTTGTAACATTTATTAATTTTTTGTTACAAAACTTAACATAATTCGGTTCCCACTGGTAAGGGGATATACTATTGTGTGAGCGCATAAATGGAGGAAAAACAACGGTTTACACACGCCCCTTAGCCCGTCTAATCGAACAGTTCCAGAGGCTGCCCGGTATTGGCCCCAAAACTGCCCAAAGACTTGCCCTTCATATTATCAAACGGCCAGAGGAAGAAGTACAGGCTTTAGCGAGGGCGTTGTTGGAAGCGAAAAAACAGGTAGGTTTGTGTCAGGTATGTTTTCACCTGTCAGCGGAACCTGTTTGCGAAATTTGCCGTAATCCGCAACGCGATCGCGAAACGATATGTGTAGTTAGCGACTCACGGGATGTAATTGCGTTAGAGAAGACTCGTGAATATAGAGGATTGTATCATGTTTTGGGGGGAGTAATTTCCCCGATGGATGGAATTGGACCAGAACAACTAACAGTTCAACCCCTAGTGAGGCGGGTTAGTCAACAACAGGTTAAGGAAGTGATTATCGCGGTTAACCCAAGCGTGGAAGGGGAAACGACGACATTATATTTAGGCCAATTACTGAAGCCTTTTACGAGGGTAACTCGTATTGCTTTTGGTTTACCTGTGGGTGGAGATTTAGAATATGCTGATGAAGTGACCTTAGCGCGGGCGTTAGAAGGGAGACGGGAGTTAGATTAATTAAGGGTTTGAGATTTCTAGTGTTTAAAGATAAGTTGTGATTAGAGCAGCTATAAGTGAAACCTATTGGATGTAACTGTGACAGTTATCACCAGCTATAAGTGTTTTAACTCACCAAATTACATCTGTATAATCACTGATGGTGGGAGAGCAGATCACGGATCTAATCTGAGAAATGGAGGATGATAAAAGTGTCGAGTTCAAAACGCACTTATGTCTCCAGTCAAACTACTTCCCGGCGCACTCTCCGAAATCACTGCATCGGTAACTGAAACCAGAGCGCTGACTAAAGCCGATCGCTATGGTCTAATGGCAGCGGTACTAGATGAATCCTTAGAAAAAGAAGAACTACGATCCATAGATCGCCTATTGTACTCAATTCGGCGGGGACGGGTCCGGCTAGTAGACGAAATATAAGTAACGGTATGAATAAATCGAGTCGATCAACAGAATGAACTCGACAGCCTTCTGTTTATCCCAGGAGAGTCCGCATAGCGCGGACTCTTTTTGTTCTGCGAAATCAGTAGCGGGGTACGGTATCATCAACGATTACAGAGTAAGCATCAATGCCCCCGGTAATATTTTTAACATTAGTAAAACCCTGTTGAATGAGCCACTGACCCATTTGGGCTGAACGTCTGCCATGATGACACATTACCCAAGTTTCCTTATGGAGGTCAAGTTCAGAGAAAATGGACTCTGACCACTGCTGATGTTCACTCAAGGGGTAATTGACAAAACCATCAATACTAGCGATCGCCAATTCTTGAGGTTCTCGAACATCAATAAGCTGCACCTCTTGGGTAGGCTTTTGTAGGTAATCAGCAACGGTCTTGACATCAATTTCAGGTAAGTAAAAAAATTGAACCGACATATAACTAAGGTATTTTTAGTTCCTGTATCAATTTCAATAATTATGGCAGATTCTGGAGAAGGTTGCCGAAAAGTTGTAGAGGCGGGCCCTGTAGGGGCGGGTGCGCGATCAGCCACAGCACACAGGATAGGACTGCTACACCCGCCCCGGTGCTAAAGCCAGCCACAGCACACAGGATAAGACTG